>DASPZC010000204.1:0-3820 GCA_035636455.1 Xanthobacteraceae bacterium | reverse complement strand
CGCGCCGCCATGGACGCCGCGCTCGCGCACGCGCGCGCCGGCAAAGGACCGCACTTCATCGAAGCGCTGACCTACCGGCTCGGTGACCATACGACCGCCGACGATGCCGCGCGCTACCGCGCGCCCGAGGATGTGCAGAAGCGCTGGAAGGAGGAGCCGATTGCGCGGCTGCGCGCCTATCTCGTCGGTCAGAACCGCTGGGACAAGGCGCGGGAGGAGACGCTCACGAGCGAGTGCCAGCAGGAGATCGAGGCGGCGGTCGAGCGCTATCTGGCGACGCCCGCGCGCGCGCCGGAGACCATGTTCGATAATCTCTACGCGGAGCTCCCGGGCGTCTATGCCGGCCAGCGGCGCGAGCTGAAGGGAGCGTCCGATGCCTGAGGTGACCTTGGTCGAAGCCGTCAACCTGGCGCTCGCCCGCGCCATGGAGGAAGACCCCGACGTCGTCGTGCTCGGCGAGGACGTCGGCGTCAACGGCGGCGTCTTCCGCGCTACCGTCGGGCTGCAGCAGCGCTTCGGGCCCGAGCGCGTGATCGACACGCCGCTCGCCGAACTGCTGATCAGCGGCGTGTGCGTCGGAATGGCGGCGCAAGGGCTCAAGCCGGTCGGCGAAATCCAATTCATGGGCTTCGTCTATCCGTGCCTCGACCAGATGGTGAATCACGCCTCACGGCTGCGCAACCGCACGCAGGGGCGGCTCACCTGCCCGATGGTGCTGCGCACGCCGTGCGGCGCCGGCATCCGGGCGCCCGAGCATCACTCGGAGAGCACCGAGGCGATGTTCGCGCACATCCCCGGCCTGCGCGTCGTGGTGGCGTCCTCGCCGGAACGCGCCTACGGCCTCCTGCTGGCGGCGATCCGCGATCCGGATCCGGTGGTGTTTCTCGAGCCGACGCGCATCTACCGGTCGGGCAAGGCACAGGTCGAGGACAACGGCGAGGCCTTGCCGCTCGATGTCGCCTTCGTGCTGCGCGAGGGCCGCGACGTGACCTTGATCAGCTGGGGGGCGATGCTCAAGGAAACGCTTGCCGCCGCCGACGAGCTTGCCGCCGACGGGATCGCCGCCGAGGTGATCGACCTCGCCACGCTCAAGCCCTACGACGAAGACACCGTGCTGGCGTCGGTGGCGAAGACCGGGCGCTGCGTGATCGTGCACGAGGCGGCGCGGACCGGCGGCTTCGGCGGCGAGATCGCCGCGCTGATCGCCGAGCGCGCGCTGCTCTCCCTGCTGGCGCCGGTCGCCCGCATCACCGGCTACGACGCGATCGTGCCGCTGCCGCGCCTCGAGCAGCACTACATGCCGTCGGTCGCGCGGATCGCGGGCGCCGCGCGACGGTGCGTCCACTTCAACTGAACGGATTCTTGTTTGATCGCATTTTCTACGGAAAACCGGTACCCACTTTTCCGGAAAATGCTCAGGACCCGCCATGCACCAGTTCATCCTGCCGGATCTCGGCGAAGGTCTCGAGGAGGCGGAGATCGTCGCCTGGCATGTCAACGAAGGCGATCACGTCGTCGCCGACCAGCCGCTGGTGTCGGTCGAGACCGACAAGGCCGTGGTCGAGGTGCCCTCCCCGCAGGCGGGCCGCATCGCGCGGCTGCACGGCGGCAAGGGCGACCTCGTCAAGGTGGGCGCGCCGCTCGTCGACTTTGCCGAAGGCGCGGAAGCCGACACCGGCACCGTCGTCGGCGAGCTTGACCGCGGCGAGACGGCGCCCGCCACCGAGCCGGCGGGCGAGCGGGCGCGCGGCCGCCCCATTCAGGTGCTGCCGGCGGTGCGGGCGCTGGCGCGCAAGCTCGACGTCGACCTCAATCTGGTGCAGGCGACGGGACCCGGCGGCACGATCACGCGCAGCGACGTCGAGCGCGCGGCCAAGAGCCTCGCCGAGGCCGGCCCCGCCGAGCCGTTGCGCGGCATGCGCCGCGCCATGGCGCAACGGATGACGGCGGCGCACGCCGACGTCGTCCCGGCGACCGTGACCGACGACGCCGACATCGAGGATTGGCGCAAGGGCGAGGACGTGACGATCCGCCTGGTGCGGGCCATCGCGGCGGCGTGCAGGGCCGAGCCGTCGCTCAACGCCTGGTTCAACGCCGCGGCGGGCGAACGGCGGCTGATCCGCCGCATCGATCTCGGCATCGCGGTCGACACCGAGGGCGGCCTGATCGTGCCGGTGCTGCGCAATGTGGGCGAGCGCGACGCGCGCGACCTGCGCTCCGGCGTTGACCGCATGCGGGCCGACGCGGCGGCGCGGTCGATCCCGCCGGAGGAATTGCGCGGCGCCACCATCACCCTGTCGAACTTCGGCATGATCGGCGGGCGCTTTGCCAATCTCGTGGTGGTGCCGCCCCAAGTCGCCATTATCGGCGCCGGCCGCGTCAGCCCGCACGTGATCGCGCACAACGGGCAACCGGCGATCCGGCGCATCCTGCCGCTGTCGCTCACTTTCGATCATCGCGTCGTCACCGGCGGCGAGGCGGCGCGTTTCCTGGTGGCGCTGAAGGCCGCTCTGGAGCGGCCGTGATCAGTAACCAGTGATCAGTGATCAAGAGAATCGGATTTTGGTGGCGGGGTCTGATCACTGGTCACTGATGACTGGTCACTGGAAATGGCTCCCGAGGTAGGAGTCGAACCCACATTGAGCGGTTAACAACCGCGTGTCCTGCCGTTGGACGACTCGGGATCGGAGGACGGATGACAGAGGACAGACAGAACTTCTGTCATCCGTCATCCGTCCTCTGTCATCTGATTGGCGGAAGGCTGAGGAATCGAACCCCTGACCTCGCGGTCACCCTGGTTTTCGGGACCAGTCGCCGACCATTCAGCGGAGCCTTCCGGAAGCGGAGGACGGAGGACAGACGACGGAGGACGGATGAAGGGAAGCGACGAGTCCGCTTTTCCGTTCTCTGTCATCTGTCCTCTGTCGTCTGATTTTGGCGCTCCGTAGGGAAATCGAATCCCTCTCATCCGCTCGACAGGCGGACCGCCTCGCCAGATGCGTCACGGAGCATGATGAACTCCGTGTCCCGGATGCGGCGCAGCGCGAAGCGAAGCGTAGCGGTGCGCCGCTGATCCGGGACCTCGCTACAATGGGTCCCGGGTCTGCAGCGCATCACTTCGTGCTGCGCTGCGCCCGGGAAATAAAGCAACATATTGCAAGCTCGATTTGGATTGGTGCGTCTGGGGCGACTCGAACGCCCACTGCATGCGTTCTCAACGCATTCCCTCTGCCGATTGGGGTACAGACGCATAAACCAGTGACCAGTGATCAGTGGTCAGCAATCGAGATCATTGGTCGCATTCTGATCACTGATCACTGATCACTAATTACTGACTCCTGTCCCCTGGTATTGGCGAACCCGGGAGGGCTCGAACCTCCTGCGCTCGGCTTAAAAGGCCGATGCCCGGCCGCTCCGGGCTGACTACGCTCCGGGTCCGATCGCGTGTTTTCCGCCCTCTGTCATCTGTCCTCTGTCATCTGGTGTGGTGCGCCGGGCAGGCCTCGAACCTGCACTGAGCGGGTTTTGAAGCCGCCGCCTCTGCCGATTGGGCTACCGGCGCGTGCCCGTGGCAGGCCTCGAACCTGCACTGTCCGGCGTTTAAGGCCGGGCCTCTACCGATTGGGCTACACGGGCGACCTTGTGCTGCGTCTTGCCGAGCATGCGCTGTGGAGCGTATTGCACTGAGCCGAATCCTGCCTGCGGCCGCGCCGGCAAACCTGTGCCGGCCGGCAATCCCAGAGTATCGAAGTGGCCCATCTGCTGATCGAACGGCTGCGCCAGCGGCTGCCCTGGGTTCGCCGGCTCCATCGCGAGATCG
>DASPZC010000203.1:0-2212 GCA_035636455.1 Xanthobacteraceae bacterium | reverse complement strand
GAACCCCCGCGCGCTCGCCGCCGCGATTTTTCGCGCATCGAGCACCGCGCCGGGATCTTCCAGCATCGGCACCAGCACCACACGCTCGCCTGCGCGCTCGATGCGGTTCAGATGCGCGTCGATCCGGCTGACATCGGCCGGCGCATGGACTTTGGCACGAACAAGCCGAAGGCGCCGGCGCGGCACGCCGCTTCCGTGTCGTCGAGCGCCGGCGCGCCGGCGTTGATCCGCACGAACACTTTCGCGCCGTTGCGGCCGGCGGACGGCACGGCGTCCTTCAGCCTGGCGCGTGCGGCGAGTTTCTCCTGCGGGGCGACGGCGTCTTCGAGATCGAGAATCAGCGCATCGGCGCCGCGCTCGTGCGCGCGAGCGAGAAATTTCTCGGAGCTCGCCGGCACATAGAGCAGCGACCGGATCATGCGGCGGCCCCTCCCCGGCGCAATGCAGCGATGGATTCGGCATCGTAGCCGGCCTCGGCGAGAATTATATCGGTGTGCTCGCCGAGTTTCGGCGCCGCACGGCGCCACACCCCGGGCGTCGCCGAGAGCCGCGGCACGATGTCGTGCATCGGAATGCTGCCGAGGTCGGCATCCTCCACTTCGACCAGGATGTTTCGCTCGCGGAAATGCGGGTCCTCGACGGCGTCGTCGATGTTGTAGACGGGACCCACGGTGACGCCGCCCGCGCGCATCTCGGCGAGCGCCGCCTCGCGCGTGCGCCGCGCGAACCAAGAGCCGATTGCCTCGTCGACCAAGACGCGGTTGCGCACGCGACCGCTGTTGGTGCGGAACCGGTCGTCCTCGATCATCTCGGCGCGTCCGATCACTTCGAACACGCGCCTGGCCATGCTCTGGATCGACGCCGACATCGCCACGTATTTGCCGTCGGCGCAGCGATAGACGTTGCGCGGCGCGGTGGTGCTCGAGCCGCTTCCGGTGCGCTCCTTGACCCTTCCGGTGGCGCGAAAAATCGCGGCTTCCGGGCCGAGCACCGAGAACACCGCCTCGAGCAGCGACACGTCGATGATCTGCCCGCGCGCGCGGCCGCGCTCCCGCGCGAACAGCGCGGTGGTCACCGCGTTAGCGCCGTAAAGGCCGGCGATCATGTCGGCGAGCGCCAGCGGCGGCAGCACCGGCTCGCGGTCGGGAAAGCCGGTGCGCGCCGCAAGCCCGCTCATGGCCTCGACCAAAGTGCCGAAGCCGGGCAGCTGCGCATAGGGTCCGGTCTGGCCGAACCCGGAGATGCGAACGAGGATGAGATCGGCGTTGCGCGCCAAAAGCAGGTCGGGGCCGAGCGCCATTTGCTCGAGCGTGCCGGGCCGGAAATTCTCGATGAGCACGTCGGCGCGCTGGGCGAGCCGCAGCAGCGCCTCTTTGCCGCCCGCGACGCGCAGATTGAGCACGATCGAGCGCTTGTTGCGGGCGTAAACCTTCCAGAACAGCGGCTGGCCGTCGTCGAGCCAGTCGCGCAAAGGGTCGCCGTGCGGCGGCTCGACCTTCGTCACTTCGGCGCCGAGATCGGCGAGCTGCAGCGAGAGCATGTTGCCGGCGACGAGCCGCGACAGATCGACGACGCGCACGCCCTCGAGCGGCCCGCGTTGGGTTGGATCGAACCGGATCACTTCGCGGTACATGCGGTTCTGTTTGATCTCAGCTGCGCTGGCGAACGCACATCCATCACTCTTCGATCCCCAGCATCGCCTTGGCTTTTTGCAGGCCCTCCTGCTGCGGCGTGAACATGCGCCCGCCGATGACGCCGCCGTCGACCACGACGTCCTCGCCGTTGACGAAGCTCGCGCGGTCGGAGGCGAGCCAGGCGACGCACTGGGCGATGTCGTCGGGCACGCCGGCGCGCGGGATCGGCTGCATGCCGGCGTAGGCGACCTTGATCTTGTCGGCCAGTGCGTCGGCCTTGCTGGCGTCCTTCATGCCCAGCGCCTTGGCCAAAATTCCGGTGGCGATCGCGCCGGGCGACACAGAATTGACCCGCACGCCGGATTCCCCGAGCTCCATCGCCACGCATCGGGTCAGGTGCACCACCGCCGCCTTGGCGGCGCTGTAGATCATCGAGCTCGAATAGCCGGCGAGATGCGCGGCGATCGAGCCGTTGTTGATGATCGCGCCGGAGCGCTGCCGTTTCATGATCGGCGCGGCGTGCTTCATGCCGAGCATGACCGAGCGCACCAAGAGCGCCATCGCCTGGTCGAAGCCGT
>DASPZC010000202.1:0-8213 GCA_035636455.1 Xanthobacteraceae bacterium | reverse complement strand
TCAACGAGGGGATCAGCGTCGAGCCGAGTGCGGAGACCTCGGCCATCTTCGAGCCGCAGATGTCGGAGAAGAAATAGGAGACCACGATCACCGACATGCCGAGCCCGCCGCGCAGCCAGCCGACCAGCGCGCGCGCCAGGTCGACCAGCGCATGCGACATGCCGCAGCGCTCCATCAGCGTGCCGGCGAACACGAAGGACGGGATGGCGAGCAGGACCCAGTTCTGCGAGCCGGCGACCAGGCTCGAGGGCAGCATCTGCAGCGGATAGCCGCCGACGACGAGGCCCACGATGCCGGCGAGGCCGAGCGCAAACACGATCGGCATCGACAGCGCCAGCAGCGCAACGAAGACGACGCCGGTGAGCGCGAGCAGCATTGCTCAGGGACCTACCGCTTCGGCGGGATCGGCCGCCGCGGGGACGACCAATCCGGCGACCACGCCGAGGCCGTAGAGCGCGATCAGGCTGCCGCCGGCTACCGAGGACGCGTACAGCCAGGCGAGGTTGATGCCGAGGCCGGGCGAGACGAGCACGGCGTTGGTCGTGCACAGCGTCCAGCCGTAATACGCCGCCAGCGCGCCGAATATCGCGATCAGGGCGTGGTTGAACCGGTCGATGATGCGCTGGGTGCGCGGCGCGAACCGATGGATGAGGAAGGCAAGCGCGAAGTGGACGCGCTCGATCATCGCGACCGCGGCGCCGATGGCGGTGAGCCAGGCGAGCCCGAACTCGCCGATCTCCTCAACCCAGAAGAAGCTGATCGGGTCGAGGTCGAAATAGTCGGTGACCCGCACCACGACGTAGCGCAACAGCACGCCGACCAGAAGGTCGAGCATGACGAGGACGAGAAGGACGGCAACGAAGATTTTTGGGGCAGCCGCGATGGCGCGGCGCCACCGCGGCGTCAGGTGAACCTCGGCCATGGCCGTGCGCGTTTGTTACATGCGACGCCGGGTTCAGGCCTGGTTGGCGACCTCGTCCCACATGGCGCCGAACTGCTTCTCGTAGGCCGGCCAGATCTTCTCCTGCGCGACCTTGCGGAATGCGTCGACGTTGGCGGCGTTGACCACCATGCCCTTCGGCTCCAGCAGCTCCTTGGCCTTCGCCAGGTTGTCGACGCTCTCGGTGTCCTTGCGGATGCGTTCCTGCACCTCGCGGAAGACGTCGAGCAGGAGCTTCTGCTCGTCCTTGGCGAGCCCGTTCCAGATCTGCAGGTTGATCACGTTCGCGGTCGGCCCGTAATTGTGGAACGTCATCGAGCAATATTTCGCCACCTCGTAGGCCTTGAGCGCGAAGATGTTGACGATCGGCAGGTCGGCGCCGTCGATCACACCCTGCTGGGCGGCCGGGATCACTTCGCCCCACGGCAACGGCACCGCGTTGCCGCCCAGCCCGTTGATGGTGTCGCCGAACACCTTGGCCTGCTGCACGCGCAGGCGCAGGCCGCGCAGGTCCCTGGGCTCGACGATCGGCCGCTTGTTGTTCCAGAAATGGCGGAAGCCGTAGTCGTAGAAGCACAGGACCTTGACTTTGTATTTCTCCTGGAACTGCGCGTCGAGCTGATCGCCGATCTTGCCGTTGAACATGCGGTAGGCCTGATCGTAGCTGCGCACCAGATAGGGCACGAGGAACACGCCCATCTCCGGGAACACGGTCGCGGCGGCGCCGGCCGGGTTGCCGATCGCGACGTTCCCGGCCTTCACCGCGTTCATGATCTCCAGTTCCTTGCTCAGCAGCGTGCCGCCATGGAACTGCACCTCGAGCGCGCCCTTCGAGCGCTTGGTCACTTCCTCGGCCATCCAGGCAAAGGCCACGGCGGCCGATTCCGGCGGCGCCACGATGTGCGCGAACACCAGCTTCTTCGCCGCGGTCTGCGCGAAAGCGGGCGCGCGCCCGCTCGCGATGATACCGGCCAACCCGGCGCCTGTTCCGGCGATAAACCGGCGGCGGTTGCAATCGAGACGGCCAACTGTCGGGACGTTCGGCATGTTCGTTCCTCCCCGGATCGATCTCGTGTTCATCCTAGCAGACCACGTCCGGCCTGCATCGCGCAACCGGCTCGCCGCGCGCCGGCCTCGTCCCCTCGCCTGACAAAGAACGCGCCACGAAGCGTCGGCTACGGCTTCGCGGCGCCCTGGAACGACAGCCTAAGCGGGTCGGCATTACACGATCGTGTTGCTTTTGATGTCGCGCGGCGCCTTGGTGATCAGCTCGGGTCTTTCGCCGATCACGACGGTGTCGTCGATGCGGAAGCCGCCGAGCCCATAGACGTAGATTCCGGGCTCAACCGAGAACACCTCCCCGGCGAGCAGCGGCCGATGGCAGAACGGCACGTCGTCCGGGTACTCGTGCCCCTGCACGCCCATGCCGTGGCCGGTGCGGTGCAGGATGTTTTCGCCGAAGCCGGCTTTGACGATCACCGATTGGGCGGCGGCATCGATCGCGGAGACCGGGTTGCCGGCGACCGCCGCCGCCGCGCCCGCCTCGTTCGCCGCGCGCGCCGCCTCGTAGAGCGCCACCTGCTGGTTCGACGGCTGGCCGACGAAGAAGGTGCGCTCGTTCTCCGTCATCATGCCGTTGAGGCGAACGTTGCAGATGTTGACGATGCCGTGACCCGGCTTGATCGTCGCCCCGGTCGGCATGCCGTCGCCGTGCGGGGAGGCCGACGCCGGCCCGCTCAAGGTGAAGCAGCGGATTTCCGCGTTCTCGCCGGGAAAACGCCGGGCGGCCTCCTCCGACATCATCGCCGCGATCGTGAAGTCGAGCTCCTGCAACCGCCGGCCCGCCCGGATTTCCTCGCGGTAGCGCTCCTGGCCCCAATCCGACAGGGCGCCGGCGTCGCGATGCACGATAAGCTCCTCCGCGCATTTGACGAAGCGCATCTCGCGCATGGCCGCGAGGCAGGGGACGAGCCGCAGGTCCGGCAGCAGCGTCGGCACGCGGATAAGCGGGCCACCGATCGCCTCGACGCCGATGCGCCCGCGCGCGAGCCCCTTGTGCTGCAACAGGTCGGCGAGCGTCTCGGCCCATTGGGCGCGCAGCGGGACCCGGCCGGCGAGCCGGAGATGCTCGGCGTAGATCGTGACGTCCTCGACCCACATCACGCCGCGCTCACAGGCGCCGCGCACATGATTGGTCGACAGCTCGTTCATGACCGCAAACGGCTCGCCGTCGAGCGGAACGACGGCGATGATCGGACGCTCCCAGGTCTGCACGTCGACGTGAAAATTCGTGGCCCACTGGAAGAAGTCGGAAGCCGTGAAGGCGAGCGCATCGAAGCCGTTGGCGCGCATCATGCGGGCCATCGCGGCGCGGCGATAATCGAACGTAGCGCGCGTCAGGAACGGCATCGGGCATTCCCCCTGGTTCAGCGCACGACTGTGCGGGCGATCAGGATATTGGCGAGGGCGGTCGACGCCAGCGTGAACGCGATCAGCACGAAGGCGAGGCTGGCGCCGAACGGCCAGTTCGCCTGGGCGAGGATCTCGTTGGCGAGCGTGGGGCCCATCATCTGGAAGCGCGGGCCGCCGAGCAACAGCGGCGTCGCGTAGGCGTTCATGGTCAGGATGAACGACAGCGCGCCGGCGGCGAGCAGCCCCGGCAGCGCCAGCGGCACGGTGACGAGCCGCCACGTCGCGAACGGCGTCGCCCCGAGGCTCGCGGCGGCGTCGCCGAGCGCGCGGTCGATCCCCTCGATCACGCTCTGCAAGGTCAGCACCACGAAGGGAAGGTTCACCGAGATGATGCCGATGAACACGGCGAGCGGCGTGTACATGATCGTGGCGGGCGACAGGCCGACGCTTTCCAGCACGGCGTTGACGAGGCCCTTCTGGCCGAACGCCACCATCCACCCGGCGGCGCGCACCGCGTTGCCGACGAACAGCGGCACCACCACCAGCACGATCAGCACCGCCTTGAGCCGCGGCTCGGCGCGCGCGATGGCGAGCGCGAGCGGGAAGCCGAGCGCGAGGCAGGCCGCCGTCACCGCGAGCGCCATCAGCACGGTCGTGCGCAGCACGCCGAGATAATACGGGTCGGAGACGAGCTTGGCGTAGTTCTCGAGCGTGAGCGCCTCGACCATGAACTGGCCGGGCTCGAAATGGTTGAGCGAATAGCGCAGCAGCAAGACGAGCGGCAGCGCCAGCACCAGCACCACGACGATCGTCGCGGGTGCGAGCATGGCGGCGGCGGATGCGCGGGTGGTGGACATGGCGATCAGCTCAAAATCACCGCTGTAGCTCGGCGGCGCTCGTGAGGACTCCCTCTCCCCGAAGGGGAGAGGGTCGGGGTGAGGGGGTTACCGGTCTAACAAATTGGGCTGGGAACCCCCTCACCCGACGCGCTTCGCGCGTCGACCTCTCCCCTCCGGGGAGAGGTGAAAAAAGCGATCACCCCTTGAACACCTTGTTCCACCACTCCTGCAGCGAGGCGTCGGTCCTCGCGAGATATTCCTGGTCCTGGACGATGAAATTGTTCTGGATCTCGGTCGGGAACATGACGCGCGCGGTCAGGTCGGCATCGAGCGTCACGTTGTCGGCGGTGGGCGCATAGCCCATGTGCTTGGCGAAATCGACCTGCGGGCGCGGGTCGAGCAACGCGTTGAGCCAGGCATAGGCCTGCTCCTTGTTGCGAGCGTTCTTCGGCACCACCGCGTCGGTGACGAACAGCACGACGCCTTCCTTGGGATTGACCATCTCGATCGGGATGCCGGCGTTCTGCCACATGACCCCGCGCGCCCGCCACATGATGCACATGCCGCATTCCTCGGTCTTGAGCGCTTGCGCCATGGCCTCGTTGGTCGGATAGAGTTTCACGCCCATCTTCTTGAGCTCGAGCAGCTTCTCCTTGCCGGGCTCGTAGTTCGTCATGTTGCCGCCGTTGATCAGCGCGGCGGACTCGATCGTGGTGGCGTACTGGATGTCGATCACGCCGACCTTGCCCTGGTGCTCCGGCGCCCACAGGTCGGCGTAGGAGGTCGGCTTGGTCTTGATGAGCTTCGGATTGTAGAGGATGACGCGCCCGGAATAGATGTGCGGGACGGCGTATTTGGTCTTGAGCTTCGGCAGGATGTGCTTGGCATTGGGTATTTTCGAAAAATCGATTTCCTCGGTCGCCCCGTTCTTCCACATTTCATAGGACCCGGCGGCATTGAGCGCCGCGATGTCCATGGAGCCGCGCGGCAGCCGGCGCTCGGCCATCAGCTTGACCCTGCGGGCGGGGTCGCCGCCGGTGTCGTAGATCACCTCGATGCCGAGCGGCTTCATCACCTGCTCGGCGACGTGCGCCTGCAGCAGGTTCTGGTAGTCGCCGCCCCAGGTCCCGACCACGACCTGCCCGCCTTGCGCGGCGGCCCGCTGCGCCGGCGATCCGAGCGCGGCACTTGCGAGCCCGGCTGCGCCCAGGCGGGCGAAGTCGCGGCGGGTGATGCGAGACGTCATCGTCGTCCTCCCTGTGGGGCGCGCGGCCCCGTTGCGGCGCCAATGGTAATGGCCGTCCGGGCGCAAGGCGAGATGGTCGAGAGACCACGGCACCGCGCGCCACTCGGGAACCCGCTGGCGCCGCGACATCGCGCGGCGAATGGACCATACTTGCCGCAGCCGCAACCCTGTGGAAAGCCGCATGGGCGATCGATTCAGCTTGGTGCTCCGCACCTGCATGGCGCCGTGGACGCAAGACTGCACCTATTTCATCGTGCTCACCCTCACCGATGCGGGGATCGCGGTCGAGCCCGATCCGTTGAAGCGCGGGCTGGGTTTCGAGGAGCAGTGGTTCACGCCGTGGAGCGAGGTGATGTCCCTGGAGCACGTGCGCCCGCCCGAGCCGATCGTACGCATCGAGTTCCCGACCTCGAACGGACAGACGGCGATCCGCGACATCCGCATTCCGCCGATCGCGGACGGGCCGTTCGCCGGCTGCTCCGGGCCGCACCTCGTCGAGGCGATCCTCGCCGCCTTCCAGGAGACGCATCATCCGCCGAGCGTCGAGCAGGTCGCCCGGATTCTGCCGGAGGTCCACGGCGGCAGTCGCGCCTGACCGTAGCCCGCATCGAGCGAAGCGCAATGCGGGACCGCAATCCCGGATCTCGCTGCGCTTGATCCGGGTTACGTTAAGCGCCCGATGCAATCCCCACCGCAGCGGCCGGATCGATCTCCACCGCGACGTCCTCGCCGGCCGCCCAATCGCCGGTGCGGCCGTCCGGCGCGGGCACCTGCGCCTCGATCGCATCGCCGCCGGCAAGCCGCAGGTCGAGATCGAAGGAAGAGCCCTGGAAGATCGCGGCCTCGATGCGGGCCGGATAGCAATTGGGCCCGCTCCCCTGCCCTCGCCGCACCGCGACGTTTTCCGGCCGCACCAGCAACGTGTCGGCTCCGCCGTCGATGCGTTCGCAGGCGATGGTCAGCCCGGAGCGGGTGACGAAGCTTCTCCCGTCCGCCGCCGGCGTGCCGTCGAAAAAATTCCCGCGGCCGATGAAGCCGGCGACGAAACGGTTGGCCGGATGGCGATAGAGCGCCTGCGGCGTGCCGATCTGCTGCACGCGTCCCGCGTTCATCACCGCCAGGCGATCGCCGATGCTCATCGCCTCGTCCTGGTCGTGGGTGACCATGACGGTGGTGATGCCGGAGAGCTTCTGCAGGCGCCGCAGGTCCTGGCGCACGTCGCGGCGCAGCTTTGCGTCGAGGTTCGACAGCGGCTCGTCGAGCAGGAGCACGTCGGGCGCGATGACGAGCGCGCGCGCAATGGCGACGCGCTGCTGCTGCCCGCCGGACAGCTCGCGCGGCATGCGCGCCTCGAACCCTTCGAGCTTCACCAGTGCGAGCGCGCGGCGCAGCCGTTCGCCGATCTCCGTCTCCGGCAAGTGCCGGCGCCGCAGCCCGAAGGCGACGTTCTCGGCGACATCGAGATGGGGAAACAGCGCGTAGTTCTGGAACACGAAGCCGACATTGCGCCGGTGCGGCGGCTCGCGGGTCACGTCGCGCTGGCCGATCCGCACCGTTCCGGCGGTGGTCTCGAGGAACCCCGCGATCATGCGCAAGGTCGTCGTCTTGCCGCAGCCGGAGGGACCGAGCAGGACCACGAACTCGCCGTCCGCCACCTCGATCGAGAGGTCGTCGACCGCGAGCGTCTCGCCGAACCGTTTGCCGATGCCGCGCAGGGCGAGCGCCGCCATGCTCAGGCCCCACCCGTGTCCCGGATGCGGTGCAGCACCGTCAGCGCGTTTACGCGCGTCTTCGACGCGCTAGGGTGGTGCACCGCTGATCCGGGACCCGAATGGACCCCGGGTCTGCGCCGCACCGCTGCGCGCTGCGTCGCGCCCGGGGAACGTCTGCGTGGATTCCCGGCCATGCTCACACCACCTTGGCGAGGCTGACGAACCGGTCGGTGATCAGCAGCGCCGCGCCGACCAGCACGATCTGCAGGGTCGACACCGCCGCCACGGTCGGGTCGATCTTCCATTCGAGATATTGCAGGATCGCGATCGGCAGGGTGGTTTGTCCGGGTGCGACCAGGAACAGCGACACCTCGATATTGCCGAAGCTGACAACGAAGCTGAACAGGGCGGCGGCGACGAGCCCCGGCCAGATCAGCGGCAGCGTCACCTTGAGGGCGGCGACGAGCGGGGTCGCGCCGAGCGACAGGGCCGCATCCTCGACGGCGCGGTCGACCCCGACGATGTTGGCGGTGATGAGCCGCAGCGACCACGGGATCGTCAGCAGCACGTGGCCGGCCGCGAAGCCGTACGCCGTGCCGTTCACCGGCAGGCCGGTCTGCACCTCGAATTCGATCAGCGCCAGATAGAGGCCGGCGCCGACCACGATCGCCGGCACGATCAGCGGCGACATCAGCACGTGCAGGATCGCCTCGCGGCCGGGAAATTCCGCGCGCGTGAGCGCGAACGCCGCCGGCAGGGTGACCAGCAGCCCGACCGCCGTCGCCATCAGGGCGACGATCGCCGAGAGCTGGAATCCGGACATGAACTGGCGCTGGTTCGCAATGGCGCGGTACCAGCGCAGCGAATAGCCCTCCGGCGGCAGCGACAGGATCTCGTTGCTGAAGAACGACAGCCACACGACGAGGACGAGCGGCGCCAGGATCAGCGTGAGGGTGGCGACCACGAAGGCGGCGAACGCGACGCGGCCGAGGCGCTCGCCTAAGGATCGCCCGCGCACCATCGTGGTCAGCCGGCGAGCCGGTTCTTATGGAACCGCCCGCCCT
>DASPZC010000201.1:0-6402 GCA_035636455.1 Xanthobacteraceae bacterium | reverse complement strand
ATGCGCGCGCCGGCGAGCTGGGCGCGGGCGCCGGCACGCTCGGTCATGCGCGCGAGGATGCGCTCGAGCCGGTCATGGCTCACGTGATGCATCTGGTCGGCCTTGGTGGCGGCAAACAGAATGCGATCGACGCGCGGGCGCGCCAGGGCGCTGGCCCAGGTATTGCGGCCGACGCGGAAGGCGGCGAGGATCGCGGCGAGCGCGCCTTCCAGGTCGCGCAGCGCCGCCGGGCCGGCATTGAACGCGGTGAGCGCATCGATCAGCACGATCTGGCGGTCGAGGCGGGCGAAATGCTCGCGAAAGAACGGGCGCACGACCGCGGCTTTGTAGGCCTCGAAACGCCGCTCCATCATCGCCCACAGCGTGCCGGGCGGCGCGGGCCCGCCCCCGTCGAGATCGAGCGGCGCGAAGGTGAGGGCGGGCGAGCCTTCCAGGTCCCCCGGCATGAGGAAGCGCCCGGGCGGCAACAGGCTGAGCGCGTAGCGCTCGTCGCGGCAGGCACGCAGATAATCCGTGAACAATCGGGCTGCCGCGAGCGCCGCCTGCTCGTCCTCGGCGCCGAGCGGCCGCAGGGCCGTGAGATGGTCGTGCCAGACGGCCGCAAGCGCGCGGCGCGGCTCAATGCGCGACAGATCGAGCGCCTGGCGCGACCATTGGGCGTAGCTCGTCGCCAGCAGCGGCAGATCGAGCAGCCATTCGCCCGGATAGTCGACGATATCGAGGGTGAGCGTGCGCTCGCGCGCCGCGCCGCGCGCCGACTGGTAGTCGATCGCGAGCCGCAGCTCGCTGATGCGGCGCGTCGACTGCGGCCAGCGCCGCTCGCCGATCAGGGCGCGGATATGGGTCTCGTAATCGAAGCGCGGCACCGCGTCGTCGGGCTGCGGGCGCAGGCTCGCGCGGGCGATTCGCCCGGTGGCGAAGGCTTCGAACAGCGGCATCCGCCCGCCGTGCAGCAGCGCATGCACGAGGGCGGTGATGAACACGGTCTTGCCGGAGCCCGACAGGCCGGTGACGCCGAGCCGAATGGTCGGATGCACCACGTGCGCGGCGAAGTCGGCAAGCGCCCGCGCCGCCAGGCGCGCCTCTTCAGCGACGGTCGCGAGGCTTGCGCGCATGCTCAGGGGAAGGGTCGGCAGGGGCGACACGGCGCTTGAGATAACAATCGCGCGTGCCATCCGCCAGCGCGGCGCGTCTAAACGGGGAGGGTGGCGCGTGCAAAATTCACAGCCCTCATGGTGAGGAGGCGCGCGCAGCGGGCCGTCTCGAACCATGGCAACAGACGCGCCTGCTGCCATTCCCCGCTTTCGCGGGGACAGGCTCTTCGAGGCGCGCGCCGCGCAAGTCGGCTGCAGCCGACTTGCGCATCATAATGCCGATCTCGGGTAAACCCGAGATCGGTGGCGCGCTCCTCAGGATGAGGGTGCTGTTTGTTTGTCAGTCCGTCGCCGTCTCCAGCATGCGCGGGGCGACGAACCGGTCGAGGCGGCCGGAGCGCAGGTGCAGCCTGCGCCAGTCGTCGATGGTGAAATCGATCACCGCAAGCCCGGCGGTGGGGAATTTTTCCAACAGCCGCTGGCGGGCGTCGATGTCGCCGGCGGCGATCAGCCGCTGGGCCAAGTCGTGCAGGCCGGGATTGTGACCGACCAGCATCAGCGCATGGGTCGCACCCTTGGTCTCCCGGATGACCGTGAGCAGCGCATCGGTGCTCGATTCATAGATGCGGTCTTCGTACACGACCGGCGGCGCATCATCGAATGCGGCCGCGACCAGGTTCCAGGTCTCGCGGGTGCGGGTGGCGGTCGAGCAGACGACGAGGTCGGGCCTCAGTCCATGGTGCGCCATGTAGGCGCCGATGCGCGGGGCGGCCGCGCGCCCGCGCGGCGCCAGCGTGCGGTCCGCATCGTGCGCGCCGGGCTTGGTCCAGTCGGATTTGCCGTGGCGGAGCAGCATCAGGCGTCGCATGGCGCAAAAACTTGATTTTCCAGCCTCGTGTTGGCACCACACATTAGCATGACGCCGACCGATCCGACGCCCCATGGAGCGACCTGGTATGCCGCGACGATGGCCGCGGCGCCGGAGCGCGGTCCGCTCGTCCACGACCTCGACGTGGACGTGTGCGTGATCGGCGGCGGGCTCGCCGGGCTGACCACGGCGCGCGAGCTGGCGCGGCTCGGCTGGTCGGTCGCCGTGCTCGAAGCGCGGCGCATCGCCTGGAACGCGTCGGGCCGCAACGCCGGCTTCGTGGCGCCCGGTTTCTCCGAGCGGCTCCCCGCGATCGTCGAGCGCGTCGGCCTGCGGCGCGCCAAGGAATTATGGGCGCTCTCCGCGCAGGGCGCCGACTACGTGCGCGCGACGATCAGCGAAACCGGCATGCCCGGGGTCGCGCCGGTCGACGGCAAGCTCACCGTGCGCCGGACCGACGACGAGGACGCGCTGCTGCGGCACGTGGCGATGCTGCGCATCGATTTCGCCACCGAAGCGGAGGCATGGCCGACCGAGCAGGTGCGCGAGGCGTTGCGCAGCCCGCTCTATTTTCAGGCCGAGCATCTGCCGGGCGCGTTCCATCTGCATCCGCTCAATTACGCGCTGGGACTTGCCGGCGCGGCCGAGCAGGCCGGTGCCCGCCTGTTCGAGGACACGCCGGCGCTGGCGATCGATCCGCACGGGGTGCGCAAGCATATCGAGACGCCCAAGGGCCGCATCCGCGCCGGCCACATCGTGCTCGCCGCGGGCGCCCACCTCGGCGCGCTGTTTCCGCTGATCGCCCGCACCGTGGTGCCGGTCGCGGGCTATGTCGCCACCACCGCGCCGCTCGGCGAGCGCCTCTCCGAGGCGATCCGTTACGGCGGCGCCGTCGCCGACACGCGGCGCGTCGGGGACAATTATCGCATTGTCGACGGCGACCGGCTGCTGTGGGCCGGACGCTTCACCGCGCGGACATCGACCCCGCGCCAGCTCCAGAAACTGATACGCCGCGACATCCGCAATGTGTTCCCCCAGCTCGGCCAGGTCGAGATCGAGCACGCGTGGTCGGGCGTGATGAGCTATGCCGTGCACAAGATGCCGCAGATCGGCGAGCTGGCGCCGGGGCTGTGGCTCGCCGGCGCATTCGGCGGGCACGGCATCAACACCACCGCGATGGCGGGCGTGCTGATCGCGCGCGCGATCCGCCAGGGCGACGATCGCTGGCGGCTGTTCTCGCCCTACGAGCTGGTGTGGGCGGGCGGGCGACTCGGCCGTGCCGCCGCGCAGGCGATCTTCTGGTCGATGCAGCTCATCGACGCTGCCGAGGAAAAACTGTCGCGCTACCGCGCGGCCGCGCGGGCGCGCGCCGCCGCCAAGGCCGCGGGACCGGCGGTGCTCGTCGCCGGCGAGGCGTCGGACCAACCGGCGGCGCAGCCGCAGCCGGTCGAGCACGCAGAACCGCCGCAGGTTCGTGGCGTCAGCGCGCCGCCGGAACGCGACGTCGGCGCGCCGCGCGCGAGCGAAGAGGCCGGGCACCGCGCCCGGCAGGACGCCGTGCAGCGGGCGCTCGAAATGGCCGCCCAGCGGGCAAGGGCGCTGATCGCCAGACAGGGCGCGGGGGAGCGGCAGAGCACGCCAGCGCCGCCGGTGACCAAAGAAATGAACGTGATCCCGCCTGCCGCCGCGGCGGACAGCGCTGCGATGCTCGCGGTCGCCGCGCCGGGACCCTTGCCCGACGCACCAGAAGGCGCCCCTGGCCGCGCTTGACGGAGATCCGGCCGCACTTGAAATCGGCAGTTTCAGCATCGAGCCGATTCCACCGCTCGAGACCCAACCGGCCCCCCCGGTCGATGCCGCCGCCAATGCCGACGCGACGGCCGCGCAGACGCCCGCGCGCAAACGCCGCCGGCGCAGGCCGGAGTAGGGTTCCTCAGCGGCTTTCGCGCCGGGCCATGAAGGCCAGCCGCTCGAACAGATGCACGTCCTGCTCGTTCTTGAGCAGCGCGCCGTGCAGCGGCGGGATCAGCTTCTTGGGATCGCGCTCGCGCAGGATTTCCGGGCCGATGTCCTCGACCATCAGCAATTTGAGCCAATCGAGCAGCTCGGAGGTGGACGGCTTCTTCTTCAGCCCCGGCACGTCGCGGATCTCGTAAAACAGCTTCAACGCCTCGGCGACCAGGCGCTGCTTGATGCCGGGGAAATGCACGTCGATGATCGCCCGCATGGTGTCGCCGTCGGGAAAGCGGATGTAGTGGAAGAAGCAGCGGCGCAGGAACGCGTCCGGCAACTCCTTCTCGTTGTTGGAAGTGATCACCACGATCGGGCGGCGACGCGCCTTCACGGTCTCGCCGGTCTCGTAGACGAAGAACTCCATGCGGTCGAGCTCCTGCAACAGGTCGTTGGGGAACTCGATGTCCGCCTTGTCGATCTCGTCGATCAGCAGCACCGGCCGCTCGTCCGACACGAAGGCGTCCCACAGCTTGCCGCGCTTGATGTAGTTGCGGATGTCGTGGACCCGCGCGTCGCCGAGCTGGCTGTCGCGCAGCCGCGACACCGCGTCGTATTCGTAGAGTCCCTGCAGCGCCTTGGTGGTCGACTTGATGTGCCACTCGATCAGCGGCGCGCCGACGCTTTGCGCGACCTCGAGCGCCAGCACGGTCTTGCCGGTGCCCGGCTCGCCCTTCACCAGCAGCGGCCGCTCCAGCGTGATCGAGGCATTGACCGCGACGTTGAGGTCCTCGGTCGTGACATATCGGCTGGTGCCTTCGAACCGCATGAAATCCTCGCAATGAATTGGCCGGCGGCGCGGACCATACGGAGCGCCGGCGCGCCGGGCAAGGCATGGCGGCAGCCCGGCAGGATTTGCCGGACCCGGCGCATGCTGCCCAGCCGAGGGGGCGGCGGCACGGAGCAAGACGCTGATTTGCCTCGGTTTCCATCCTGGCACGGAGCTTGCGACGGCGTGCTCGGGCCTACGGCCGTCGTCGCGCATGCGCCGCCGGCCGCCACCGGGATGGAGACAGGTATGGGTATCTTCGACGCCTTGACGACCGCCGTGACCGGACTGCAGTCGCAGTCGTTCGCGCTGCAGAACATTTCCGGCAACATCGCCAATTCGCAGACCACCGCATTCAAGCGCACCGATACGAGCTTCGAGGATCTCGTCACCGACAACGTGCCGACCAAGCAGGTCGCGGGCGCGGTGCTGGCCAACTCGCGCCCCACCAACAGCATTCAGGGCTCGATTCAGAATTCGTCGGTCAGCACGTTCATGGCGATCCAGGGAGCGGGCTACTTCGTGGTGCAGAAGCCGACCAGCTCGAACGGCAACGTCCCGGTGTTCGGCGGCGGCGATCTGTTCACCCGTCGCGGAGATTTCCAGCCGGACAAGAACGGCTTTCTCGTCAACGGCGCCGGCTATTATCTGATGGGCATCCCGATCGATCCGGTGACCGGCAATACCACCAACAGCGTTCCGCAAGTGCTGCAATTCAACAACAATTTCCTCTCGGCGCAGCCGACGACGCAGATTCAGTACAGCGCCAACCTGGCCAGCAGCCCGATCACGCCCGATACCAAGCCCGGCGTGACCGGATCGGAGCTGCTCAACCCGGCGTTCTTCGAGGCCAATCCGCTGGCGGTGCCGCCGCAAGCCGCCAGGATCATCGGCACGGGGGCGACGCTGCTGCCGGATGCGGCCGCGGTCGCGACCGGCACCACCGACATTTCGGTGCTGCCGACCGGCGGCGTGACCGGCACGCTGGTCATCAACGGCACGAACATCAACATCCTCAATACCGACACCGCCGCGAACGTCGTGACCAAGATCAACGCGCAGAGCGGCCTCACCAACGTCAGCGCGGCGCTCAGCGGCTCCAATCACCTCGTGCTGACCAGCGCCAACGCCACCACCAACATCGCCATCGGCGGCACCAGCACGCTCGCCCTCCTCAACGAACTCGGTCTGACGGCGGGGACGACCAATGCGACGAACCTGATCACGCAGAACGCGGTGGGACAGGGGCAATTGCTGAACATCCAGATCGGCACCAACCCGCCGAATGCGCCGCTCTCCATCACGTTCGGCACCGGCGGCGGCCAGGTGGAGACGCTGGCACAGCTGAGCACCGCGCTCGGCACGCTCAACCCGGCGCTCGGCGCCGCCTCGGTGAACACGTCGAACGGCGACATCGACATCACGGCCGCGAGCCTGACCGACAACATCTCGTTCCCGGGGACGACCGCGGTCACCGGAAATTTCGGCATCCACGTTCCGCTGGCGATCCATTCCAGCGAGGCGGTGATCGGCGACGACGTTCCCGCCTTCCTCAACCAGTCGCTCTCGGGGGGATCGATCACCACGTTCGACCCGTCGGGCGCGCCGGTGAACGTGCAATTGCGCTGGGCCAAATCCAACGGCGTGGCCGAAGGCGGCAC
>DASPZC010000200.1:0-7321 GCA_035636455.1 Xanthobacteraceae bacterium | reverse complement strand
GCGCCGGTGCGCCGCGCGCACGTCGAACGCCGGGCAGCTCTTGTTCACCGGCATCGTGCGGCCGGACCGCGCCCGCAAGGTCACCGATCAATTGCTCAAATCGCAATTCTTTTCCGGCTGGGGCATCCGCACCGTCGCCGGCACCGAACGGCGCTACAACCCCATGTCCTATCACAACGGCTCGATCTGGCCGCACGACAATGCGCTGATCGCGCTCGGGTTCGCGCGCTACGGATTTCAGGCCGCAGTGGCGCGCGTCTTCACCGGCCTGTTCGATGCCGCGAGCTACATGGAATTGCGCCGGCTGCCTGAGCTGTTCTGCGGCTTTCAGCGCCGACGCGGGCGCGGGCCGACGCTCTATCCGGTGGCGTGCGCGCCCCAGGCCTGGGCTGCCGGCGCTCCGTTCCTGCTGCTGCAGGCTTCGCTCGGCCTGCAGTTCGATACGGCGCAATGCGCAATCCGCCTGTGCAACCCGCGCCTGCCCGACTTCCTCAACGAGGTGGTCCTGCGCAATCTCTGCCTCGGCGAGGCGAGCGCCGACCTCGCGGTGCGCCGCCATGGCGCCAATGTGTCGGTCGAAGTGCTCAGATCGGACGGCGGGATTGACGTCTCCGTCGTGTACGCGGCGCAGCCGCCCGTGGCCGGTGTGCCGAACAGTGCCGGGCCCGGTTAGACCGCCGCTTCCTCCGGCGTCGGCAAGGCCGTCTGCACGACGAGTCCGCGCGCGTGGGCGTCGGGGATCCCGACTGCGCGCAGGGCCAACAGGGTGAGCGCCTGCACCGCATCGCGGCCCCTGCCCGGGTTCGATGCGTCGGGCGCAAGCGGGCCGACCAATCCCTCGAGCAGCGCGCCGACGAGCGCCGGCGCGGCGATGTTGATATCCTGCTCGGGCAAATGGCCGGCGCGGCTCGCCGCGGCGAGCCGCGCTTCGATCTCCGCCGCCAGCGCCTTGCGGTAGACGAGCCGCACGCTGTCGATCTCGGCGTCGACCGGCTCGGCGATCACCGCCCAGGCCAGGCGCCGGCGCGACAGCGCCCGCCCCGCCAGGGTGGCGATGGCGGCAGCCAGGGCCGAGAGCGGGCCCGGCGCCGCGTCCGCGGCGCGCCGCACGGCCTCGAGTTCGCGCTCCGACACGGCCGCCACCACCGCGGCGACAAGCTCGGTCTTCGAGGGAAAATAGCGGTAGACCGTCCCGGCGGCGATCCCCGCCCGCGCGGCCACCGGCGCGATCTGCACCGCCCCCATGCCGCTTTCGGCCGCGGTCGCGCGGGCGGCATCGATGATCGCCGCATGCCGCTGCGCCAAGCGGCGAACGACCTTTTCGGTGCGGCGGTAGACCATGGCGAATCGGGATTCGGTCCGCCAACAATTGAATTGTAATTCAGTACAAGTTGCAACCCCTTAACTAGATGAACGGATGGGCTTCGTGCGCCGCGATCAAAGCCCAATATTTCGGGACAGCATTTCGTCAAGACCATAGGCACAGACCTCTGGAAACGCGGTCTTTTCGAGCCCGGTTTCCTTGGCCGCCTCGATGCGAGCCCTGCGATAGGCGCGCGCGATGGCCTCCGCGACCCGCGGCGCCAGTCCGGGATTGTCGGCAAGGATGTTCTCGATTTCGTCGCGCTGCGCCTCGACCGACAGGACCCAACTGCGCGACCGTCGTTCAGACTGATGATCCCACTTCAACAGATGAATCAAGAGAACTCGCAAAGCGCTCTCGAGTTTGTTGAATTGCTCACGACCCAAGGACTCGATCTCCTCCGCGACGTTCTCCCGATCGACTTGCGCCCAGCGCGATTCACGCAGCAACCGCGCCTGCTCCAACGACCAGGAATAAAAGTCCGTATCGTAGTCCGCGCGAGCCGGCTTGTCGGGGGCCACGGGAGGGCCGACAACGTGCCCGGGTGTGCGACTAGCCATATTCCGCTCCTTAGTTCGGACTCAAGGATAACACGACTGAAGCGATTGCGGCGCATTCCGGGGAACAGACCCTACTCACAGAAACTTCGTACGCTTCCGGGCTTGCTTTCTTCGCCCGAAAGATATAATTAATCCCTTCGAAGGGAAGAATTATGGACATTGCAGCCGTGCTCACGCCGAATGAAGTCGCTGAGCTCTCGGGCGCACCCAAGCGATTGGTCGAAAAGGCGATTGAGGAGCGAATATTGTCGCCCCGCCGCGGAACATCCCCCGCGATGCGCCGGCCGCGCAGAATGCTGCCAGCCTACGCAGTGGCATATGCCACAGCACTCAACAGGCTCGGCTTGACCTTGTCGCTTGAGCACAAGAAGCGCCTCGCCGACGCCATCGCTGATGCCGCCCCGGCGGCACTATCTGCCAAACGCACCATCATCGAGCCGGCGGTCGAAATCGATATTGGGCAGCTCGTCGGCGACGCACTGGTGAGGACGGAAAAGTACCGTGCCGCGCGGGACGCGTTCATCGTTGTGGATGAGGAGATCAAGGGCGGGACGCCCGTCATCCGCGGCACTCGGATGACCGTCTATTCGGTTCTCGGCCGTATCGAGCACGGCGATACGATCGACGCCATTCTTGCTGAGAATCCCGATCTCACGCGCGACGCGTTGGAGGCGGCCGTCATCTATGCACGGACCCATCCACTGGTCGGACGCCCGAGCGGCCGGCCCTGGGTCGATGCCGAGTGAAGTTTTTCATCGACGAGTGCCTATCCCCTCTTTTGGCACGTCGGTTGAACGAATCCGGCGATCACGAGGCAATCCATCCGCTGGACCTTGGACGGCGCGGTGAGCGGGACGACGAAGTAGTCGAACGTTGCCTTCGCGAGGACAGGGTAATCGTGACGGAGAATGCGCGAGACTTCCGGGCCCTGCTGCGCACGGTCGAACTGCATCCCGGGCTCATCATCTTGCCGGCGATCGATCGCGAAGGCACATGGCGCCTGCTCCGGAAAGTCATCGACTTTCTCGCCGATCAAGGTGATCCAATGAAAATTATGGTCAACCATGTGGCCGAGGTCGACGCGTCGGAATCGATCAGGCTGAACTCGATGTCGAAAGACTAGGGCCCGCTCACCCTCCCCTGCCCGCCAGCGCCTTTTCGCGCAGCGCGGCGAGCGTCGTGGTGGGGGTGATCGCCTCGGGGTCGACCTTGAGGTGGAGGATCGCGGGTTTGCCGGATTTTTCTGCGGCGTCGAACGCCGCGGCGAAATCGGCGGTCTTCTCGACCGTGGCGCCGAAGCCGCCGAAGGCGCGGGCGTAGGCGGCAAAGTCCGGGTTGCGCAGGGCGGTCGCGGAGACGCGACCGGGATATTCGCGCTCCTGATGCATGCGGATGGTGCCGTACATGGCGTTGTCGACCACGACGACGATGATCGGCAGGTCGTACTGCACCGCGGTGGCGAATTCCTGGCCGTTCATGAGGAAGCAACCATCGCCCGCGAACGCCACGACGGTTCGCTGCGGATAGAGGCGCTTGGCGCCCACCGCCGCGGGCAGGCCGTAGCCCATGGAGCCGGAATTGGGCGCAAGCTGGGTGCCGAACCGGCGCGTCCGGTAGAAGCGGTGCAGCCAGCCGGCGTAGTTGCCGGCGCCGTTGCACAGGATGGCGTCGGCCGGCAGCCGCCCGCGCAGCCAGGCGACGATCTCGCCGAGATTGACGGCGCCGGGCACCGCGGTCGGCTGTTCGCTCCAGGCGAGATAGTCCTCGTGCGCCAGCCGCGTCGCCTCGCGCCATTTGATGTCCATGGGCGGCTCGACGCCTTCGAGCGCGGCGGCGAACGCGGTCGGCGAGGCGTTGATGGCGAGCGTCGGCCGGTAGACGCGGCCGAGCTCTTCGGCGCCCGGATGCACGTGCACGAGATTGGTGCGCGGGTTCGGGATGTCGAACAGGGTGTAGCCCTGGGACGGCATCTCGCCGAGCCGGCCGCCGATGAGCACGACCACGTCGGCCGCCTTGATGCGCGCGATGAGCTTCGGGTTGGTCCCGATGCCGAGGTCGCCGGCGTAGCAGGGATGCAGCGCGTCGAACACATGCGCGCGGCGGAACGTGGTGGCGACCGGCAGCGCGAAGCGTTCGGCAAAGCGCATCAGCGCCGCGCGCGCGGGCTCGGACCAGCGGCTGCCGCCGGCAAGCACGATTGGCCGCTCGGCGGCCCACAGCAGCTTCTGCAGCCGCGTCATGTCGGTGAGGCCCGGCCAGGTCTCGATCGGCTCGAACGCCGCCGCGTCGGCGACCGACACGCGGTCGGTGAGCATGTCTTCGGGGAGCGCGACGACCACCGGCCCGGGCCGCCCGCTGGTCGCGGCGTGGAACGCGCGCGAGACCAGCTCGGGAATGCGCTCGGCCTCCTCGATCTCGGTCGTCCACTTGGCGATGGTGCCGAACACGGCGCGGTAATCGAGCTCCTGGAACGCCTCGCGCTCGCGCATCGCGCGGCCGACCTGGCCGACGAACACGATCATCGGGGTCGAGTCCTGCCGCGCGATGTGGATGCCGGGCGAGGCGTTGGTGGCGCCGGGGCCGCGGGTGACGAAGCAGATGCCCGGGCGGCCGGTGAGCTTGCCGTGCGCCTCCGCCATCATGGCGGCGCCGCCCTCCTGGCGGCACACGGTCACGGCGATGTCGCGATCGTGGAAGGCGTCGAGCGCGGCGAGGTAGCTCTCGCCGGGAACGCAGAACACGTGGCGCGCGCCGTGCACGATCAGCTGATCGACCAGCACCTCGCCGCCGCTGCGCATGTTGTCCTTGGCACGCATGCCGTCCTCCGCCGGGAAAATCCCGGCCGTGCCGCGCGGCGCGGCCGGGCGCCAAGATTTCAGCGTTTGATCGGCGCGAACTTCGCCGGGATCATCAGCATGGTGGTCTGCTGCACGAGATTGCCGCCCTCGGCGTTCTTGCGCACGAACACCTGCCAGTCGGGATCCGCCTGCATGGCGGCGCGGCGCTTCATGCGGTCGGCCGCGTCCTCGTAGGCCCAGATGTGGACGAGCGTGTTGATCTCGCCGGACTCCGAGAACATGTAGGCGACCGGTTGGCCGAGATGGCGCGTCTGCGGCACGAGGCCGAACTTCTCGTAGTTGTCGAGATAGGCCGGCATGGCGCCCGGCTTGATGCGATAGGTGCGATGATCGACGAGCACGCTTTCCTCCCGTAGATGGATGTTTCGTCCGGATGGACCGCATGAATTGTTCCGGTCGGGCCGCGGAGGGTCAATAGATTTGTCCCGCCCGTTGTGGCATGGCTCCCCCGCACAAGGGAGCCCGAACCCATGCTGAATCGAACCGCCGCGACCGAGGGCCGCGTCATGAACGGCGCGGAAAGCCTGGTGCGCACGCTCGTCGCCGGCGGGGTCGACGTGTGCTTCGCCAATCCGGGCACGTCGGAAATGCACTTCGTCGCCGCGCTCGACCGGGTCGAGGGCATGCGCTGCGTGCTCGCGCTGTTCGAAGGCGTGGTCACCGGCGCGGCGGACGGGTACGCGCGCATGGCCGGGAAGCCGGCGGCGACCTTGCTGCATCTCGGACCCGGCCTCGCCAACGGGCTCGCCAATCTGCACAACGCCGGCAAGGCGGCGACGCCAATCGTCAACATCATCGGCGATCACGCGACCTACCACCGCGGCTTCGACGCGCCGCTCACCTCCGACATCGAGGGCGCGGCGCGACCGTTCTGCGGCTGGGTGCGCACCTCGCCCGATGCGCGCTCGATTGCCCGCGACGGCGCCGAGGCGATCGCGGCGGCACGCACGCCGCCCGGCAAGGTCGCGGCATTGATCCTGCCGGCCGACACCGCATGGAACGATGCGGACGGCGTCGCGGCGGTGCCGGAGGTTCCGGCGCGCGCCAAAGTGTCCACGGAGGCGATGGCCGAGGCGGTGCGCGTGCTGCGCCTCGGCGAGCCGACCGTCATCGTGCTCGGCGGCCCGGCGCTGCGGGGCGCGGGCCTCGAGCTTGCCGGCCGCATCGCGGCGAAGACCGGCGCAAAACTCCTGGCCGAGACCTTCAACGCGCGCACCGAGCGCGGCGCCGGCCGCGTTCCGGTCGAGCGCATTCCCTATCCGGTCGACCAGGCGCTCGCCGTGCTGGCGCCGTTCAAACATTTGATCCTGGTCGGCGCAAAGATCCCGGTCGCGTTCTTCGCCTATCCGAACAAGCCGAGCCTGCTGGCCCGGGACGGCGCGCAGATTCATGCATTGGCGCGGCGCGAGGAGGACGTGGCGCACGCGCTCGAATGGCTCGCCGACGAGGTGGGGGCGCGTGCCGAACCGTTCGCGCCGGCGCCGCATGCCGCAGCGAAGCCCGCAAGCGGCAAGGTCACGCCCGAAGCGCTCGGCGTTTCGGTCGGCGCGCTCCTGCCCGAGCAGGCGATCGTGGTCGACGAGGGGGTGAGCACCGGCCGCGGCTTCTTCGCGCCGACGCGCGGCGCCCGGCCGCACGACTGGCTGCAGAACATGGGCGGCTCGATCGGCATCGGTCCGCCGCTCGCGGTCGGCGCGGCGGTGGCGTGCCCGGGCCGCAAGGTGGTGAACCTCGAAGGCGACGGCAGCGCCATGTACACGCTGCAGGCCCTGTGGACCCAGGCGCGCGAGAACCTCGACGTGACGACGGTGATCTTCGCCAACCGCAGCTACGCGATCCTGCGCTACGAGCTGTCGCAGGTGGGCGCGCAGAACGTGGGGCGCAAGGCGCTCGACATGCTCGACATCGGCCGGCCCGACCTCGACTGGGTCTCGCTCGCGCGCGGCATGGGCGTGCCGGGTGCGCGGGTCGAGACGATGGACGATTTCAACATCCGCTTCGCCGAAGGTTTGGCGACGCCGGGGCCGTACCTGATCGAAGTGGTGATGTGACGATCTGATGCCCGATGCGGCGGACGATCAGGAACCGGTGCTGCGCCTGCTCGCCGATCCGGCGACCTTCGGCGGCGCCAAGGTGCGGCGCATCGACACCCATGCGGCCTCGGTGTCCCTCGCCGGCGAGCGCGCGCTCAAGGTCAAGCGCGCCGTGCGCTTCCCCTTCCTCGACTATTCGACCTTGGAGAAGCGCAAGGCGGCATGCGCGGCCGAGATCGAGGTCAACCAGCCGTTCGCGCCGCAGCTCTACCGCGGGATCGTGCCGATCACGCGCGAGGCGGACGGCCGGCTGGCGCTTAACGGTCGCGGCACACCGGTCGAGTGGGCGGTCGAGATGCGCCGGTTCGACGAGACGCGCACGCTCGATCGCCTGGCCGACGCCGGCACGATCGACGAGACGCTCGCCGACCGGCTCGCGCGCGCGGTCGCCACGGCGCACGCGAAGGCGCCGGCGGTCGATGCCGGACCGTGGATCGCAGCGCTGGC
>DASPZC010000199.1:0-1663 GCA_035636455.1 Xanthobacteraceae bacterium | reverse complement strand
AGGGACGACGCCGACTTGTCGATCAGCTGCAGGCCGAGGAATTTCGTCGCAAAGCCCGCCCAGTCGTCGAGATTGCGGGCGCGAAGCCCGACATAGCCGAGCGATTGCAGCTCCATGGGATGTGCTCCGTTGCCGGTGGCACATTATACCGGTTTTGCCGCGGCGTCAGCCGGAACAATCGTCTGTGGCCATGGTTCGAGACGCGGCGCTTTCAGGGGAGGAATTACTCCTGCGCGAGCGCGGCGAGCGCATCGGTCAGTGCGGCGCCGCCGTCGTCCGTCACGGGGGACAGGAGCGCCAGCACGTCGCCGCGGCTGTCCCGCACCACGGTCTCGATCCGTTGCGCCAGGGGCGCAAACGCATCGATCCTGGCGGCGGCCTCGTCCCCGAGATGCTTCAAGTCCTGGGCCAACAGCTTGAGCATGGCCGTGCCGAGATTGCGGACCGTCTCGAGGCTCCAGCCGCGCACCTTCGCGGCGGGGATCGACTCGCCGCGGCCGGCATCGAGCGCGATCCACACGACCGTCGCATCGTCTTCGCGCACCAGCCCGGCCTCGGTGGCGCGGCGAAGCAACGCGAGCCCGGGCTCCACGTCGCCGGCCTGCCAGGCGAATTCATGCGCCTCGTCGTCGAGCGCGCGGCCGCTCGGAAACCGCCGCACCCAGGGGCCGGCGGCGAACACGAAGTCCTTGAGCGGGTCGAGCACCGCGGGGTCGAGCGGCTGCTGCGCCCTGGTCAGGCGCGCGTCCTCGCTGCGCTCGACATAGGCCGCGAGCGACACCGAGAGGCTCCACAGCGGACCGACGCCGCCGGCTATCTGGTCGGGCGCCGCGCGCAGGCAGCGGCACATCATGTCGACCGCGTGCGCCAGACCGGACCAGCCCGGCGTGTTCAACAATTTCGTGGTGCGCGCATGCAGCTCGCCCGCGCTGTGGCGGATCTCCGCGAGCCGGCGCTCGAAGAACGGCGCGGCGGCGGCGCCGCGATCCGCCTCCGTCTGCGCCGGCACGAAGCCGAAGATCCCGTCCGCGAGCGCGATGCCGGCGCCGTGCGGGCGCGGATCGAGCTTGCCGGTCAGCTCGCGCAGGGCATCGGCGACGTAGAGATGATGGGCGAACTGGCGGAACGACACGCCGTATTCCGCAGCCTTCTCTACTTCGCTTTCGACGGTGCGGAACGCCTCCTCGAGCGCGAGGCGCGCCTTCATCCGCTCGGCCCCGCTGAGCGGCGGAGCGAGCCCCTGCAGGCGGGCCGTCAGGGCGGCGCGCGCCCTCTCATAGACCTGGCGGCGCAGCTCCGGCGTGTTCGGATCGAGCCCCGCCACGGCGCGCAAGATCAGCGGATAGTACTCAGCCATTCGATCGCGCCGGCTGGCCGTCGGAACGCGTCCTGGCGCGCACCCGCGGCCCTTCGGCCCGCCCCTGCCTCGATGTCCGGATGATCAGTGTTGCAGGTGCAACGTCCGACTTCAAATCAAGTCGATCGATCACTCGGACATCGTCATGGCCGGGCTTGTCCCGGCTTGTCCCGGCCATCCACGCCTCGGGTCGCAAAGCCCGGCGGCACGTCTTTGATTGGTTTATGGTTCCAAAACGTGGATGCCCGGCACAAGGCCGGGCATGGCGGTTGAGTGTCAGCAGAACTTGGTAGAAAGGGTTTGCGG
>DASPZC010000198.1:0-4513 GCA_035636455.1 Xanthobacteraceae bacterium | reverse complement strand
AAATTCTGGACCCCGGGTCTGCAGCGCACCACTTCGCTTCGCTACGTGCTGCGCTGCGCCCGGGGAACGCCTCGCAGTGCGCCGCCTCACACGTTGCGTCCATCGACCTGCGGGGCGACGTCGAGACGGACGACGATGCCGTCGAGTTCCTGCGACGGCGCCGGGTAGCGCGCCATCACCTGCGGATCGTGGCCGGGGACGATGTGATCCTTGCTCGGCGCGTGCGCCGCGAGCGTGCCGAACGCCTCGAGCATGTCGCCGACGTTGACCGCGGTGGTGAACGGCCGCCCGCTCTCCATGTTCTCGTAGAAGTGCGTCACGTCGGAGGCGACGACGACCCAGCCGCGCCGCGTGTGCACGCGCACGAACTGCAGCCCCATGGAATGGCCGGGCGCCGGGTGAACGGCAATGCCGGGCGCCAGCTCGGCCGCGCCGTCGTAGAAGGCGACCCGCCCGGCGAAATTGAGCCGCACCATGCCGACCACGTCCTCGACCTCGAAGGAATGCGCCAGCCGGGGATGGCGCATCGAGCCGCCGGTGGCGAAGCGCATTTCCGGCTCCTGCAGATGGAACGTGGCGCGCGGAAAAAGGTGGAAGTTGCCGACGTGGTCGTAATGCATGTGGGTGAGGATCACGTGCTCGACCGCGCCGGGGTCGAGGCCGATGAGGCGCAGCGCCGCGACCGGGCAGCGCAGAAACGTGCGCCGGCGTTTTGCCGCCGTCTCGGCGGTGAAGCCGGTGTCGATCACGAAGGCGTGCGAGGGCGACACGGCCGCCCACACGTAGTAGTCCATCGGCATCGGCCCGTCGTGCGGGTCGCCGCCGATGAAATGATCGCGCCGGCGCGCCGCGCGCGTCGCATAGCGGATCGCGAACAACTCGTAGACGGGCGGCTTCTCGGGCATGCCTGGATCAAGCTATGTTGGCGGCCAAATCTCGCTGCGTACGATAAAGGAGACCGCCATGGCTGCAACCGCTTCGCCACTCGGCACGCCGGCCATCGATTTTGCGCTTCCCGCCACCGACGGGCGGACCTACACGCTCGCCGACGTGGCGGGCGCCAAGGGCGCGGTGATCGTCTTCATCTGCAACCACTGCCCCTACGTCAAAGCGGTGATCGACCGGATGGTCGCGGACGCGCGCGCCCTGATGGCGGAGGGCATCGGCTTTGCGGCCATCTGCTCGAACGACGCGCGCGGATATCCGGAGGATTCCTTCGCCAACATGCAACGCTTCGCCAAGGCGCACGCCTTCCCGTTCCCCTACCTGCATGACGAGGACCAGTCGGCGGCGCGCGCCTACGGCGCCGTCTGCACGCCCGACTTCTTCGGCTACGACGCCGGCCGCAAGCTCAAATATCGCGGCCGCCTCGACGAGGGCCGCACCGGCGCGCCGCCGGCCGGCGCACGGCGCGAGCTCGTCGAGGCCATGCGCGCCATCGCGGCGACCGGCGCCGGGCCGGCGCAACAGAACGCGTCGATGGGCTGCTCGATCAAATGGAAGGCGGCGTGAGAAGCGTGTCCCGGATGCGGTGCAGCGCGAAGCGAAGCGGAGCGGTGCACTGCTGATCCGGGAGCCACGTTGCGGTAATCATGTGGACCCCGGGTCTGCGGCGCAGCACTTCGTGCTGCGCCGCGCCCGGGGAACGAATCAAAGAGGTCTCCATGGGTGAATTTGCCATCGGTCAGAGCGTGCCCCGGTTCGAGGACCCGCGCCTCATCAGGGGCGGCGGGCGCTATATCGACGACATCGTCCTGCCCGGCATGGCGTTCGGCTGCGTCGTGCGCTCGCCGCACGCGCACGCGAACATCCGCGCGATCGATCCGGCGAAGGCCAAGGCCGCGCCGGGGGTGCTGGCGGTGATCACCGGCGCCGACTGGGCGGCGTCCGGGTTCGGCGACCTGCCGGTGCCGGACGGGCTCAAGCGCCGCGACGGCTCGCCCATGTACCGGCCGCGCTATCCGGCGCTGGCGCGGGATCGCGTGCGCTTCGTCGGCGACCCGGTCGCCTTCGTGGTGGCGGAGACGCGGGCCCAGGCCATGGACGCCGCCGAGCTGGTCGCGGTCGACTACGCGCCGCTGCCGGCGATCGTCTCGACCGCGGACGCGGCGGCGCCGGGCGCGCCGCGCGCATGGGACGACTGCGCCGACAACATCTGCTTCGTGGCGCAGTTCGGCGACAAGGCGGCGGCCGACGCCGCCTTCGCGCGCGCCGCCCACGTGGTCCGCCATCGCTTCGTCATCAATCGCGTCACCGCGGCCAGCATGGAGCCGCGCGGCGGCGTCGGCGACTACAACGCGGCGGACGGCCGCTACACCCTGCACTCGCCGGTGCAGCGCGCGCACCCGATCCGCGCCGATGTCGCCCGCGTGGTGAAGGTGCCGGAGAGCAAGGTGCGCGTGATCGCCGGCGATATCGGCGGCAGTTTTGGCATGAAGTCGCCGGTGTTCAACGAAACGGTGCTCGTCCTCTTGGCCGCGAAGCTCGTCGGGCGCCCGGTCAAATGGATGAGCACGCGCTCCGAGGCGTTCCTGAGCGATCCGCAGGGCCGCGACAACGTCACCGAGGCCGAGCTGGCGCTCGACCGCGAGGGCACCTTCCTCGGCCTGCGGGTGAGGACGACCGCGGCGGTCGGCGCCTATCTGCAGGCCGGCATGCCGATGTTCATCATGAACGCCGGCACCCTCGCCGGCGTCTACCGCACGCCGGCGATGCACGCCGACATCACCGCCGTGTTCACCAACACCAATCCGGTGCGGCCCTATCGCGGCAACGGCCGGCCGGAGGCGGCTTACGTGATCGAGCGGCTGGTCGACCTTGCCGCCGACCAGCTCGGCATCGATCCGGCCGAGCTGCGGCGGCGCAACACGATCCCGGCCGACGCCCTGCCGTTCAAGACCGGGCTGACCTTCACCTACGACAGCGGCGAGTTCGAGAAGAACATGGATCTGGCGCTCAAGCTCGCCGACTATCCATCGTTCGAGACGCGGCGGGCGGACGCGCGCAAGCGCGGCAAGCTGCGCGGCATCGGCATCTCCAACACCATCGAGCGCGCGGGCGCGGCGAGTTTCGAAGGCGCCGAGATCCGCTTCGACCGTTCCGGCGCCGTCACGTTGTTCTCCGGCAGCGTCAGCCACGGCCAGGGCCACGAGACCATCTACAAGCAGCTCGTGTGCGACCGCCTCGGCCTCGATCCGAGCGAAGTCCAGTACGAGCAGGGCGACACCGACAAGCTGTTCTTCGGCGAAGGCACCGGCGGCTCGCGCTCGGCGACCATCGGCGGCTCGGCGTTCCACATGGCGACCGAGAAGATCGCCGACAAGGGAAAGCGGATCGCCGCGCACGCGCTCAAGGTGGACGTCGACGCGGTCAAATTCTTCGACGGCGTGTTCTCGAGCCCGATGACCAACCAGACCCTGACCATCAAGGACGTAGCCAAGGCCGCGGCCAACCCGGCGCGCCTGCCCGCCGGCATGGAGGCCGGGCTGATCGCCACCGCGGTCTATCGGGCGCCGGTAGAGAATTTCCCCAACGGCTGCCACATCTGCGAGGTCGAGATCGATCCGGAGACCGGCGCGGTCGAGATCGTGCGCTACAGCGTGGTCGACGACGTCGGCACCGTGCTCAATCCGCTGCTGCTGCACGGGCAGATCCACGGCGGCGTGGCGCAGGGCGTCGGCCAGGTGCTGCTCGAGGACATCCGCTGGGACGAGAGCGGCCAGCTCATCACCGGCTCGTTCATGGACTACGCCATGCCGCGCGCCGACGATCTGTGCGCCATCCGCACCGACAGCAACCCGGTGCCCACCCGCACCAACCCGCTCGGCGTCAAGGGCGCCGGCGAGGCCGGCTCGGTCGGCGCGCTGCCCGCGGTCGCCAACGCGCTGGTCGACGCGCTCTCGCCGCTGGGCGTGCGCCACATCGACATGCCGGCGACGCCCGAGCGGGTGTGGCGGGCGTGTCGGGGCAACACGTAGGATGGGTTGACACCCGCGAAAGCGGGTGGAAACCCATCGCTTTGCCAAGCCGGCGAAGAGTCGATGGGTTTCGCTGACGCTCAACCCATCCTACGGCCGCCAGGCGGCGGCCGGCTCGCGTGCCTCCGCGCCGCTCGCCTGATCGATCGCCGCCAGCAGCTTGCGCAACGCGTCGGGGACGCGCTCGCCGCTCACCGCGGACACGACGAGCGGCGCCGACTTGGCGGCGCGTTTGAGGCGGGCGACCTGCTGCTTGAGCTGGTCCGGATCGAGCGCGTCGGCCTTGCTCAGCGCGACGACCTCGGGCTTGTCGGCGAGGCCGTGGCCATAGGCTTCGAGCTCGGCGCGCACGGTCCTGTAGGCCTCGCCGGCGTGCGCGGCGAAGCCGTCGACCAGATGCAGCAGCACGCGGCAGCGCTCGACGTGGCCGAGGAAGCGGTCGCCGAGACCGGCGCCCTCGTGCGCGCCTTCGATCAGGCCGGGGATGTCGGCGAGCACGAACTCGCGCCCGTCGATGCGCACGACACCGAGCTGCG
>DASPZC010000197.1:0-3582 GCA_035636455.1 Xanthobacteraceae bacterium | reverse complement strand
TCGAGGACCGCATCGTCAAGACTTTTCTCGCGCGCAGCCGCCCGGCCGCCGGCTCGCGTCATCGGCCCGATGTCGCGCCTGCCGCGCCAAGCTTTCGCCTGCTGATGAAGCGGCCGGTCACGCCCGGCGAGAACGAGATCGCCGCGAACCCGCGGGCGCGCTCGGCCAAGCTGCGCGCGGCCGAGCGCACCGATGCGCCCCCGCTGCCGGCAACGCCTGCGCCGTTGCCGCGGTTGCCGACCCTCGACGCGGTGATGCGAGGGCGCCCATGATGCTGCGCCTCTTCCACCTGCTCGTGGTCGCCGCGCTCGTGCTCGCGGCGGCGGACGTCTACAAGATCAAGTTCGATTCGACCCTTCAGGCCGAGCGCGTCGCCAAGCTGCGCGCCGAGATCCGGCGCGAGCGCGACGCCATCGCGGCGCTACGCGCGAGGTGGAGCGAACTCGACAATCCGGAACGCATCCAAGGCCTGGCGCGCCGCCACCTCGCCCTCAAGCCGATCGAGACCGGCCAGTACGACAAGCTCGACCGGCTGCCCGAGCGGCCGCCGCAAGTCGTGCCGCCGATCGGCGACGACCCGATCGCCTCGATCATCGAGCGCCAGGACGACGACGCGCTGCCCACCGCCAGCATTCCCGGGTTGGCAAGAGGCCGGTGAGCGCCATGGAAGCGACCCACGCCCCGCCTGCGTCCGCCGCCGAGCCGCGCCGCCGGCGCCTGCTGCGCACCTTGCTCTATGGCCGCAACGTCGACCGCGGCGCCAAGGCCCGGGCGCGCGTTGGCCTGGCGATCCTTGCCTTCGCGGTGGTCTACGCGGTGATCGCCGGGCGGCTCGTCACCTTGGCGATGATCGGCGACCCGCACGGCGCGCGCCGCGGCGCCGCCCAGGACGCGGTCGCGACCGCGCGGCCCGACATCCTCGACCGCAACGGCGATATTCTCGCGATCGACGTCAAGGCGCCGTCGCTGTTCGCCGAAGCGCGCAAGATCGTCGACGTCGACGAGGCGGTGGAGTTGCTCAGCGCTACGCTGCCCGATCTCGACGCCGCCGAGGCGCGCGAGCGGCTGGCGTCGAAGCGCGGCTTCGTCTGGCTCAAGCGCGAGATCACCGCCAAGCAGCAGCAGGAGGTGCACCGGCTCGGCATCCCGAGCCTCGGCTTCCTCGACGAGAACAAGCGGGTGTACCCGAACGGCCGCGAGGTCTCGCACCTCATCGGCCACGTCAACATCGACAACCAGGGCATCGCCGGCATCGAGCGCTGGCTCGATACGCGCGGCCTGGCGGCGCTGCATACCGCGGGCTTCGCCACCGATCGCCTGCAGGAGCCGGTCGAGCTGGCGCTCGATCTGAGGGTCCAGCACGCGCTGCGCGACGAGCTTCTCGCCGCCCAGGAGAAGTTCAAGGCCAAGGCGGCGGCCGGCCTCATCAGCGACGTGCGCACCGGCGAGGTCCTGGCCATGGTGTCGGTGCCGGACTACGACCCGAACAATCCGCGCGAAGCGCTCGATCCGACGCGCATCAACCGCCTGACCACCGGCGTCTACGAGTTGGGCTCGACCTTCAAGGCGCTGACCGTCGCGATGGCGCTCGATTCGGAAAAGGTTTCGCTGTCGTCCTCGTTCGATGCGCGCGGGTCGCTGCGCTACGGCAAATTCCAGATTCACGATTATCACGCCCAGGGCCGGGTGCTCACGGTGCCGGAAATCTTCACCTATTCGTCGAATATCGGTGCCGCCCGCATGGCCCTTTCGCAGGGCGTCGAGCGGCACAAGGCATTCCTCAGAAAATTGGGTCAGCTCGACCGGCTGCGCACCGAGCTGCCGGAGAGCGCCGAGCCGATCGTGCCGAAACGGTGGGGCGAGCTCAACACCGTCACCATCGCGTTCGGTCATGGCCTGTCGGTCGCGCCGCTGCAGGCCGTCATGGGAATTTCCGCCCTGGTGAACGGCGGCTGGTTGATTCCGCCGACGTTCCTCAAGCGCAGCGAGCAGGAGGCGAGGGCGCTCGCCCGCCAGGTGATCAAACCCGAGACCAGCGACAAGATGCGCTACCTCATGCGGCTCAATGCCGAGAAGGGCACCGCCTCCAAGGCCGACGTGAAAGGTTACTACGTGGGCGGCAAGACCGGCACGTCCGAGAAGGTAATCGGCGGTCGGTATTCGAAAACCAAGCTGCTGACGACCTTTACGGCTATCATGCCGTCCGACCGGCCGCGCTATCAGTTGCTCATCATGCTGGACGAGCCGCAGCCGACGGCGGAAACCCATGGTTTTGCCACCTCGGGCTGGAACGCCGCACCGACCGCCGGCAAGGTGATCGCCCGCGTCGCGCCCCTGCTCGGGCTCGAACCGCGGCTCGATCTGCCGCCCGCGGACCGGCTGATCCTTGCGGCGGGCAAGGACGCCCGCTAGGCGTTCCGTGCCGGACCAGGGCCGTCCGGGCGAGCAGCGAAAGCGCCATGAAGCTGCGCGAACTCTTGACCGAGGATGCCGCGTTCGATCAGCGCCACGGCGACGTCGTGATCCGCGGGCTGACGGCGGACAGCCGGACGGTGCGGCCCGGCGATGCCTTCGTGGCGGTGCCGGGCACCAAGGTCGACGGCCTCAAATTCGTGCCGCCCGCCGTGGCGGCGGGTGCCGTGGCGGTGATCGCCGAGAGCGCGCCGTCCGCCTTGCCCGAAGCGGTCGCGATCGTGCGCGTTCCCGACGCGCGGCGCGCCCTGGCGCTCGCGGCGGCGAAGCTCTTCCCGCGTCAGCCCGCCACCATCGCGGCCGTTACCGGCACCAGCGGCAAGACTTCGGTGACGGTCTTCGCCCGCCAGATCTGGACCGCGCTCGGCGCTCAGGCCGCGAGCATCGGCACGATCGGGATCGTCACCCCGCAGGCCGAGACCTACGGCTCGCTCACCACGCCCGATCCGATCGAGCTTCACGGCACTCTCGACCGGCTCGCCGGCGAGGGGGTGACGCATCTCGCCATCGAGGCGTCTTCGCACGGGCTCGACCAGCGCCGGCTCGATGGTTTGCGCATCGCCGTGGGCGCTTTCACCAACATCAGCCGCGACCATCTCGACTATCACGGCACGCCCGAGGCGTACCTCGCGGCCAAACTGCGGCTGTTCTCGACCTTGATGCAGCCCGGCGCCGCGGCCGTGATCGACGCCGACCATGACCATGCGGCCGACCTGATCGCGGCCGCCGCGGCGCGCGGGCTCGAGGTCCTCGCGGTCGGGCGCAACGGCGAGGGCATCCGCCTCGTCGGTGCGACGATCGATGGGCTGGCGCAGCGCATCAGCGTCGAGCACGGCGGGCGGCGCTACCGCGTGCGGCTGCCGCTCGTCGGCGAATTCCAGGTGGAGAACGCGCTGGTGGCGGCGGGCTTGGCGATTGGGATCGGCGCCGACCCGCCCCGCGTGTTCGCGGCCCTGGAGAACCTCAAGGGCGCCAAGGGCCGGCTCGACCTCGCGGGGGAACGCAACGGCGCCCCGATCTTTGTCGACTATGCCCACAAGCCCGACGCGCTCGCCAAGGCGCTCGCGGCGCTGCGGCCCTACGCCAGGAACCGCCTCGTGGTGGTGCTGG
>DASPZC010000196.1:0-6795 GCA_035636455.1 Xanthobacteraceae bacterium | reverse complement strand
GCACGATCAAGGCGCCGCCGTCGCACAGCCAATCCTCGTCGTCGAACAGGCGCTGGCGCTGGGGAAAGTTTTGCGGAACGTCCTTGCCCTGGATCGCCGTTCCGGTGCCGATCACCCAGCAGCCCCCTTCGCGCGCGATGTGCCGCATGCTCGCGACCCACTCCTCGCCGCAGTCCCAGGTCGGCGCGATGTGCACCTCGAGGTTCTGCGCATAGAGGGCGTAGCGCACCAGCGGCATGTAGTTTTCCCAGCAGAGCAGCGTGCCGATCCGCCCGGCCGGCGTGTCGACCACCTTGAGGCCGCGCCCGTCCCCGCAGCCCCACACCATGCGCTCGGGATTGGTCGGCATCAGCTTGCGGTGGCGGTTGAGGATCGCTCCGTCCGGCCCGATCACCACCACCGTGTTGTAGAGGGTCGTCCCGCTGAACTCGCGGTCGATCTCATGCATGCCGCACACGACGGTGACGCCGAGCCGCGCGGCGCGTTCGGCGATCGGCGCAAGGTCGCCGCGGTCGATGCCGATCGCCTGCTCGCGCAGGATGGCGTGGATTTCGCCGGCCAGCGCCATGTCGGCGCCGGGCTTGAGCCGCCACACCCAGCTCGGATAGCCCGGCAGGTAGGCTTCCGGAAAAACCACCAGCCCGGCGCCCGCCGCCGCCACCTCCTCCATGCGCTCGAGCACGCGCGCTATGGTGGCGGCCCGGTCGAGCAGGACCGGCGGAGCCTGCACCACGGCGACTTTGACGGGCATCGGTATTCCCCCGTTTGCGAGCTTACTCATACTTGGCGTCGTTAGCGAATAGCGAATGGCGAATAGCGAATAGAGATCGGCTTCTTACCATTCGCTATTCGCTATTCGCTACTCGCTATTCGCCGCTACTGCATCCGGCCGAGCACCTCGGCGGTCGGCCAGCAGTCGAGCCTGAGGCCGTTCGCCTTCTGGTAGGCGCCGAGCGCCAGCCGCGTCTTCATGCCGGCCTTGCCGTCGATCTTGTCCTGATAGAAGCCGCGCGCGGCGAGCGTGCGCTGCAGGCGCTCCAGCTCGCTGGTCTTGAGCTGCACCACCTTGCTCCACGGCGTCTCGAACGGGCGCTCGTCGGCGATACGGTCGGCCAGATGGCCGACGAACAGCACGTAGAGGTCGGAGAAATTATAGTCCTTGATGACGTAATAGTTCGGCAGGATGAGGAAGGCCGGCCCGTAGATTCCGGCCGGCAGCAGCAGCGAGGCCTCGCGCGCCAGCTCGGCGGCGCCGAGCTTGCGGTCGTAGGCGGGCGCAAAGCCGCGCTTGAGCCAGGCGGCGATCGGCTGCGTGACGCCGGGATCGGCGGTGGTGCAATCGACGTTCTTGGGCGCGCGCACCTCGTAGGCCCAGCGCTCGCCGCGCCGCCAGCCCTTGTCGGCGAGCTGCTTGGCCGCCGAGGCGAGTGCGTCGGGCACCGAGGTCCAGATGTCGCGCCGTCCGTCGCCGTCGAAGTCGACCGCGTGCTTGTAGAATTCCGACGGCAGGAACTGGGTCAGCCCCATGGCGCCGCCCCAGGATGAGCGCATCTGGCTGCGCGTCACGCCGTCCTCCAGCATCTTGAGTGCGTAGATGAATTCGTTGCGGAAGAACTCTTTGCGCCGGCCCACATAGGCCTGCGTCGCGAGGACCTGGATGGCGTCGCGCCCGCCATAGCGGGTCGAGTAGCCGCTCTCGCGGCCCCAGATGGCCAGCACGATCGCCGGCGGCACACCGAAGCGCTGCTCGATCGCCGCGAGCGTCGCCGCGTGCTCGGCCATGAGCTTGCGCCCCTGGGCGGCGAGCCGCACGAACGACGCCTCTTGGAGATAATCCGCCGGGGTGAGCACGAACTCCGGCTGCCCCGGCTCCGGCCGGCCGGGAATGGCGAGGTCGGGCAGGGTCAGATCGGGCTCGAGCCCGCGCGTCGCCGCATCGAAGGTCGCGCGCGACACGCCGAGGTTTTGCGCGGCCGGCCACAGCGACTGCACGAACGTCGTGAATGCAGGATCAGCGGCGCGCGCCGGGGTTAACGTGGGCAGCAGAATGACAAGCAGTAAGGCGCAGAACGCACCGCGAACAAACTCCGCCCTCATCCTGAGGAGCGCGCCGAAGGCGCGCGTCTCGAAGGATGGGCACAGGCGCGGTGCTTGCTTCCATCCTTCGAGACGGCCCGCTGCGCGGGCCTCCTCAGGATGAGGGCGGAGACTAATAATCACCGGCTGAACTTCTTGTATTTGATCCGGTGCGGAATGGTCGAGTCGATGCCGAGGCGGCGCTTCTTGTCTTCCTCGTAGTCGGCGAAATTGCCCTCGAACCACTCGACGTGGCTCTCCCCTTCGAACGCCAGCATGTGGGTGGCGATGCGGTCGAGGAACCAGCGGTCGTGGCTGATGATCACGGCGCAGCCGGCGAAATCCTCGAGCGCCTCCTCGAGCGCGCGCAGGGTGTCGACGTCGAGATCGTTGGTCGGCTCGTCGAGCAGGATCACGTTGGCGCCGGATTTGAGCATCTTGGCGAGGTGCACCCGGTTGCGCTCGCCGCCGGAGAGCTGGCCGACCTTCTTCTGCTGGTCCGCACCCTTGAAGTTGAACGCGCCGCAGTAGGCGCGCGAATTGACCTCGCGCTTGCCGAGCGCCAGCACGTCCTTGCCGCCGGAAATCTCCTCCCACACGCTGTTCTTGCCTTCCAGGCTGTCGCGCGACTGGTCGACGTAGCCCAGATGCACCGTCTCGCCGACCTTGATGGTGCCGGCGTCGGCCTTCTCCTGGTCGGTGATCATGCGGAACAGGGTGGTCTTGCCGGCGCCGTTCGGGCCAATCACCCCGACGATGCCGCCGGGCGGCAGCTTGAAGGTGAGGTCGTCGATCAGCAGGTTCTCGCCATAGCCCTTCTTGAGATGGTCGAAGTCGATGACGTTCTGGCCGAGCCGCTCGGCGACCGGGATGACGATCTGGGCGCTCTGCGCGGTCTTATCGGCGGCCTTCTGCAGCAATTCCTCGTAGCGCTGGTAGCGCGCCTTCGATTTGGCCTGGCGCGCGCGCGGCGAGGCCGCGATCCATTCCTGCTCGCGCGCGAGGGTACGCTGGCGCGCCTCCTCCTCGCGGCCCTCCTGCGCGAGCCGCTTCTGCTTCTGCGAGAGCCAGGCCGAGTAATTGCCCTCGTAGGGAATGCCGCGGCCGCGGTCGAGCTCGAGGATCCAGCCGGTCACGTTGTCGAGGAAGTAGCGGTCGTGCGTGACGATGAGGATGGCGCCCGGATAGCTCTCCAGATGCCCTTCGAGCCAGGCCACGGTCTCGGCATCGAGATGGTTGGTGGGCTCGTCGAGCAGCAGCAGATCGGGCGCTTCGAGGAGCAGCCGGCACAGCGCCACCCGGCGCCGCTCGCCGCCCGACAGGGTCTCGACCTTGGCGTCGTCGGGCGGGCAGCGCAGCGCGTCCATCGCCTGGTCGATCTTCGAATCGAGGTCCCACAGCCCCTTGGCCTCGATCTCGTCCTGCAGCCTGGTCATCTCGTCGGCGGTCTCGTCCGAGTAGTTGGCGGCAAGCTCGTTGTAGCGCTCGAGGATCGCCCGCTGCGGCGCCACTCCCTGCATGACGTTCTCGCGCACGTTCTTGCCGGCATCGAGCTGCGGCTCCTGCGGCAGGTAGCCCACGCGCGCGCCCTCGGCCGCCCACGCCTCGCCGACGAACTCCGTGTCGAGCCCGGCCATGATGCGCAGCAGGGTCGACTTGCCGGCCCCGTTCGCGCCGAGCACGCCGATCTTGGCGTCCGGGTAGAACGACAGGTTGATGTTCTCGAGCACCTTGCGGTTGCCCGGATAGGTCTTCGACAGACCCTGCATGTGATAGACGAACTGGCGGGCCATCGCCGGCCGATCCTTCTTGCCCGCGCTTCAGGCGCTCTGTCGGGAAAAGTCGGCGCTGATGTAGCCGGGCGGCGCCGCGAGGGCAAGGCGCGCGCCGCGCGGCGAAAGGCCCGCCGCCGAGGCGGTGCCTGTGCGCGCGGTGTAACCCTCCGGAAACGCTATCGGCCAATTCGGCAAAAGCAGCTTAGTCCTGCGGCAAATTCTCACCAGTTTTTAACGATTTCGGGCCGACCATTGCGACTGAACCGGGGCGCTCTGCAGGCCGACCAAGGAGCAAGCCGGGTCCACCGGCCCTTCGTGCCTGCGGGAGTTCGTCATGGCCCACACCAGCAGCAAGGCTCCGAGCCTCCGCCGCACGGCCGTGTCGCTGTGGCGCTCGCTCGCCAAGGACCTGTTCGACCCCTACCGGCCCGAGCTTTACTACATGCGCGGTCCCGGCCCACGCTGGCGCGCCAAGCATGCGCAGCCGGCCAAGGGCGCGGTCGAACTCGGCATGCCCGGCTCGCTGCACGCAGCCTGAACCTCCACCTCTGCTTCAGCCGTAGCCCGCATGAGCGAAGCGACATGCGGGAATCCCGGATTTCGCTACGCTCATCCGGGCTACACGGCCCGTTGCAATAACGGCTTGCCGGGTCGACATAATTGGTCGACAAGCGAGGCCCGATGGCATCGGTCGACACGCCCCCCAAGGACGATTACCTGCTGCGCCCCGATCCGGCCGACCCGCGGCTGACCGAGCGCGTGCGCGGGGTCGACCAGTCGGGCGGGGCGGTCGAAACCTCGGTGACGGTCGAGCGGGCGCTCACCATCTACCTCAACGCCCAGGAGATCGTCACCGCCATGACGATCGGCGACTACCCCGAGTACCTGGCGCTCGGCTACCTGCTCAATCAGAACATGCTGCGCCCGGACGACGTGGTCACCGGCGTCGACTACGACGAGGACCTGGCGGTCGCGGTGGTGCGCACCGAGCGGAGCACCGACTACGAATCGAAGCTCAAGAAGAAGGTGCAGACCTCGGGCTGCGCCCAGGGCACCGTGTTCGGCGACCTGATGGAGGTGATTGAAAACGCCGCGCTTCCGCCCGCCGAGCTGCGCACCTCGTGGCTCTACGCGCTCACCCACAAGATCAACACGACGCCCTCGCTCTACCTCGAGGCGGGCGCCATCCACGGCTGCGTGCTCGCGGTCGAGGACCGCCCGCTGGTCTACATGGAGGACGTCGGCCGCCACAACGCGGTCGACAAGATCGCCGGCTGGATGTTCCGCCACCGGATCCGCGCCGACGACAAGATTTTCTACACCACCGGCCGGCTCACCTCGGAAATGGTGATCAAGACGGTGCGCATGGGCATCCCGATCCTGGTGTCGCGATCGGGCTTCACCGCCTGGGGGGTGGAGCTGGCGCGCAGGGCCGGGCTGACCCTGATCGGCCGCGCCCGCGGCAAGCGCTTCGTCGCGCTCGCCGGCGAGGAGCGGATCGTGTTCGACCAGGATCTGCGCTACGTCGAGGAGGAGGCGACCAAGCACCGGCGCAAGGCATCCGCCCATGACGACTGAGCCCGCGACCTGCGGGCTCGTGCTCGCGGGGGGTCTGGCGCGCCGCATGGGCGGCGGCGACAAGGGGCTGATCCGCATCGGCGAGGAGACCATCCTCGACCGCGCGCTCGCGCGCCTTGCCCCGCAATGCGCCGGCATCCTCGTCAACGCCAATGGCGACCCCGCCCGCTTCGCCCGGTTCGGCCGACCGGTGGTGGCGGACGACATCGCCGGCTTTGCCGGCCCGCTCGCCGGCATCCTGGCCGGCCTCGACTGGCTGGCGAAGAATGCGCCGGGGGTCGCCTGGCTCGCCAGCGTGCCGGGCGATTGCCCGTTCCTGCCGCGGGATCTCGTCGCCCGGCTGCACGCGGCGCGGATCAAGGCGGGAGCGCGGCTCGCCTGCGCGAAATCGGGCGAATGGCGCCACCCGGTGGTCGGCCTGTGGCCGGTCTCGCTGCGCGACGACCTGCGCCGGGCCGTCGCCGAGGAGGGTCTGCGCAAGATCGAAGCGTGGACCGCCCGCCACGGCGTCGGCCTCGCCGAGTGGCCGGCCGAGCCGGTCGATCCGTTCTTCAACGTCAACACCCCGGAGGATGCCGCCCAGGCGCAGCGGCTGGCCGCCCAAGAGGCGGCCGTCTGATAGAGCCGCTCCCCAGGTCGCCAACAATCGGCTATCATTTCGCTCAACCAAACCCGGGGAGGACTGCTGCCATGCGTGCTTTCGTAGCCGCCGTCGTCGTTGCCATCGTTCTTGCGGTCGTCGGTGCTCTCGTGCTCGAGAAGATCCAGGAAACCGCCAACATGGCGTACTCGACCCAAGGCGTGCGGCTTTGACGGCGGTGCCCGCGCGCTCTGAGGCGGGAAGCAAACGTCGGTGATTTGGCTCGGTCGCTCCCGCGGCGGCGCCCAGCGCGCGCCCTGAGCGCACACCTCAATGGCCGTCATCGCGTCGCGCATCGATCCCTCCGGCGAGGCCTTCCGGGCCAACCGCGCGGCGATGCTCGCGCTGATCGATGAGTTCCGCGCGCTCGAGGAGCAGGTCCGCCGCACCTCGAACGGCCGCAAGGAGCAGTTCGCCGCGCGCGGCCAGCTGCTGCCGCGCGAGCGCGTGGCGCTGCTCATCGACAAGGGCAGCCCGTTCCTCGAGCTGTCGACCTTGGCCGGCCTCGGCATGCACGACGACGACGGCAAGGAGAACGTGCTGGGCGGCGGCGTGATCGACGGTATCGGCTACGTCTCGGGAGTGCGCTGCCTCGTCTCCGCGTCCGACAGCGCGATCAAGGGCGGAACTACCGCGCCCATGGGGCTGAAGAAGAAGCTGCGCGGCCAGGAGAGCGCCCGCGACAACAAGCTGCCGCTGGTGCAGCTCATCGAGTCGGGCGGCGCC
>DASPZC010000195.1:0-7433 GCA_035636455.1 Xanthobacteraceae bacterium | reverse complement strand
GTACTTGATCGCCTCCACCGCGTCGGGCAGGTCGAGCGGACAATGCTTTGCCTTCCAGGCCTCGACGAGGGTGACCAGCACGTCGAGGCGATCGCCTTCGGGTGTGTTGCGCTTGGCGCGCATGAGGCCCTCGATCTTCTTGAGGGTCCGCAAATAATCGCGATGGGTCTTGATCGGTGCGATGTCCATGCTGCCGTCATTCAAATGGTCTGCGGGACGGCGACGAGAACCGCGCCGGCCGCAACCTCGTGCTTGACCTCCGCATCCTTGCGCAGCGTCTCGAGCGTGCGCGCGGAGGGCAGCGGCTCCCCCTGCTCGCGTGTCACCGCGAGGTGACCGCTCAAAGCCTCGACCGCATTGCTCACTGCCTCGTCGAGCGTTTCGCCCGCCGAGATGCATCCAGGCACGTCGGGAAACGATACGCCGTAACAGCTGCGCGGCTCCTTGTGGATCGAAGCGTAGAAGTGCATCCGACGACCCTCCTTGGTCTCATGCCGATCGCTTCGCGGTACGGCCGCGGCCACATTCCATGGAGAATGGCCGCGTCAGTGATCGCACTATAGGAGACATCAGCCAATTCGACTTGCCTAGAGCGCTTTCCGATTGGGTAGAATCGGAAAGCGCTCTGGATTCCTTATTTGATCGCATTTTCTGCGGAAAACCGGTGTCCACTTTTCCGGAAAATGCTCTAATCCGCTTCCGCACCGTGTCCAAAGGCGAGCCCGCGACCGCGTACGCGATGTCCCGGAGGTTCCCCCGTGGCCCCGTTCCGGCGGGCGATGGTGCCGAAGCCGTCGAGCCACCGCCGCGCAAAGATCAAGGCGTTGCTCTACTCGGCAGCGCTCGACGATATCGATTTTCAGCGGCGAGCGTGATGTCGAATCTCCGTGAGCCATCCGCAATGTCGGCGGCCGCCCGGCTCGACGTTGAGGCTTCGTGACCCAGAGGCCTCATTGAAGCCGCGGCAATCTGCCCGTATATACGGGCACCGGCGCACTCATCCTCGGCGCAGGATGCTGAGGTCTCATTGAAGATGCTTGAAACACGCGACAATTCCTCCGATCGCCGCGGCCCTGCCGAAGCCGGCGTCTCCTCGCGCGAGATGCTTTGCGTTGCCCGCCAGGATCGCGATCGCTGGGAGGCCCTTTGCCTTGATCTCGATTTGGCGGTGCAGGGGCGGTCCTTCGATGAGGTCCGATCTCTGCTCGAAGAAGCCGTCAATACTTATATCGAGGACGCCCGCGCCGAGGCGGAGCCGGCGCGTTCCCGGCTTCTCGCGAGGCGCGTCCCGCGCCACGTTCGCCTGATCTGGGCGTGGCGCTTCTTCAAGGCTGTGCTGAACGGTAGAGTTCCAGGCGCAGATTCCGCTGTCTGGCTGCCCATCACTTGCCACAGCTGAAGTGCACTTTCCGCGAGTTCATCGCGATCATCGAGCGGCACGGCTTTGTGCTCCACAGGCATGGAGCCACGAGTCATCGGCGCTATCGCGGTGTCGTCCATGGAGCCGTTCGCTTTGTCGACGTGGCATTCCACAATTCCAACGACGACATCGCGCCGGGAACGCTCAAGTCGATGATCCGGCAATCCGGACTGCCCAAATCGCTGTTCCGAAAATAGCCGCTCCGCCGCCACCCGAGACCGAACCTTGCCGCGCGTGTTGGGCGGGAAAGCGAGCGGGCGAAGCTGCTTGCGTCGGCGCGAATGCTGGGCCGCGCTAACGCAGCCGGGCAAGTCGGCGTGCCATGGAGCCAATCCTGCACGGTCTGGGTTCACAGATTCCGGGCTCGCCGCTGCGCGGCGCCCCGGAATGACACCAATGTGATTCGGCGAATCCCATCTCACCCCAGCACGCTCGCCCGCACCCACCACGCCCGCTGCACGCCGCGCAGGCTGCGCGCGGCGGCCTCGGCCGCGCGCTCGCTGTCGAACAGGCCGAAGCAGGTGGCGCCGGAGCCGGACATGCGGGCGAGGCGGCAGCTTCCGGTGCGCGCGAGCGCGGCGAGTACGTCGGCGACCGCGGGGCAGAGCGAAACCGCGGCGGGCTCGAGGTCGTTCGCCGCGCCGGCGAGGGTGTCGAGCACGGCGCGCAGCGAGTCGAAGCGCGTAGCGGCCATGTCGATCGCGGCGCCGGGCGCAGGCGCGGCGGCCGCAAAGGCGGCGAACACGTCGCGGGTCGCAAGCGGCACGCCGGGATTGATGAGCACGACGGGGAGCGGCGGCAGATCGAGGGGGGCGGAGAGCACGTCGCCGATGCCACGCATGATGCGCGGGCGCGGATCGAGGCACACCGGAACGTCGGCGCCGGTCGCGCGCGCGGCGGCCGGCAGGCGCGGGTCGTCGGGCGAAAGATCGTTGGCGGCGGCGAGGAGGCGCAAGGCGGCGGCGGCATCGGCCGACCCGCCACCGAGGCCGGCCGCGACCGGCAGGCGCTTGTCGAGCGCGAAGGCGCCGAGCGCGAGGGCGTCGACGCGACGGGCCAGCTCGCGCGCGGCCTTGAGCACCAGGTTGTCGGCGGTGCGGCCGGCCTCACCCGCAAACGGACCGCGCACGGCAAGCCCGAGCGGCCCGCCCGGCGTCAGCGTCACGCCGTCGCCCAAGCGCGCGAACGCCACCAGGCTCTCGATCTCGTGGTAGCCGTCGGCGCGGCGGCCGACCACGCGGAGCGTCAGGTTGATTTTCGCGGGCGCCGCCTCAACGAGCAGCGGAGCGTGGGCCGCCGGCACGGCGCAGCGGTCAGCCGCCGTTGCCGGCTTTCCGCTTGGCGGCCTCGGTCGCGGCGGCGTTCTCGTCGAGCAGGCCCGACTTGAGCTTCGCCTCGATGCGCTTGAGATCGTCCTCGTCCGGCTTGAGGTCGCGCGCATGCGACCACTGGAACGAGGCCTCGAGGAAGCGCCCGACCTTCCAATAGGCGTCGCCCAGATGGTCGTTGATCGTCGGGTCCTCGGGCTTCAGCTCGACCGCGCGCTCGAGGTTCTTCACCGCCTCGTCGTAATTGCCGATGCGAAAGAACGCCCAGCCGAGCGAGTCGACGATGTAGCCGTCGTCGGGACGCTGGTCGACCGCGCGCCGGATCATGCGCATGCCCTCGTCCAGGTTGACGCCCTGGTCGATCCACGAATAGCCGAGATAGTTGAGGACGTGCGCCTGCTCGGGATAGAGCTCGAGCGCCCTCTTCAGGTCGGCCTCGGCGGCGGCCCATTGCTTGGCGCGCTCGTAGCAGATGCCGCGGTAGTAGAACAGGATCCAGTTCTGCTTCTCCGGCTTGGCGAGGCCGGCGATGCCCTTGCCGTACACGGCCGCGCAGTCGGCGAACTGCTTGCGCCCGCGCAGGATGTCGCCGAGCGCGCGCACCGGCTCGAGATCGCCGGGGTGCTCGGCGATCAGCTTGTCGAGGCGCTTCTTCGCCTCGTCGGTGCGCTCGAGCGAGTCGAGATTGAGCGCCATCTGGATATCGGAATTGCGCCGCAGCGCCGAATCCTCCGGCACCTTCTGATAGTACCTGATGGCGAGCGCCGGCTTCTTCAGGTTCTCGTAGAGATCGGCGAGCGAGAGCAGCGCGAGCGGCTGCTTGGGATCGAGATAGATCGCCAGCTGCAGGTAGATGAGCGCGAGGTCCTCGCCGCCCTGGCGGCCCAGCGTGGCGCCGAGCCCGTACAGCAGTTCGGCGGCGCCGGACGGCGCGTTGGCGACGAGCGGCGGAAGCTTCTCGCCGTCGCCGATTTCCTCCATCGCCTCGACGATCAGCGGATGGCGCGGCAGCACCTTGTCGAAGGCGGCGAAGATTTTCAGCGCATCGTCCTTGCCGGCGTTGCGCGAGGCCCAGCTGCCGTAGGCCTCGACCGCGCGGATGTGGTTCTGGTCGAGCGCATGCGCGCGCTCGAGGCGCTTGCCGGCCTCCTTGCGGTTGTTGGCGAGATCGAGGATCAGGCCGGCGTGCAGGTCCTTGAAGATGGCGTACCACTCCGGCCCGGCGAGGCGGTCGATGGTCTCGACCGCAGTGCGCGATTCGTTCGAGCCGTAGAGCGCCCAGGCAGACAGGATGGTGGCGGTCAGGTCGGCGATCGGCCCGTGCACCGACTGGGCGAGATGCTGGCGCGCCGCCGGATATTGCTTCTGCTTGATGGCGCGCACGCCGAGCACGAGGCGGGCGACGCGATGGCCCTTGTCGATCTGCACGATGCGCTCGGCGAGCCGCACCGCCTCGTCGATCTCGCCGTCGGCGAGGAACGACAGGAACGCGCGCTCGAGCAGCTCGCCGTTCTTGGGATCGTGGCGCAGCGCGGCGCGATAATAGGAGGCGGCCGCCTGGGCGTCGCGCTCGGTGCCGGCGTGGCGCGCGGCCAGGTAGCTGCCCGACGCGGAGAGGCGGGCCAGTTCCTGCGGCGAGGGATTCGCTTGGCCGGCCAAGGCGCTCGGCATTGTCGCGGCGGCAGCGGCGGCGGCGAAAACAACGCCGGCGGCGCACCGCCTGAGGCTGGAAACAGTCACGGTTCGCTGATCTCCCTGGAACGGGCGCGCGCCAAATCGCCGCCCCTTGGGTCGAGTGCAGGATGGCCTTTTTGCCCGCCGCCCGCAAGGACGCCGCCGACAAGCCGCAAACGGCACGTGGTCGCGGCGAGTCAGCAGGTAGAACGGCACGGCGGCAAAAGTGCGGCCAGCGAATCACGAGTGGAGTAGAGCGACTCGTTTGCGCCGTGGAAGGGCGCAGCCGGCTCGGTTCGCACGGCCAACCCTCCCCTGAAGGGCCCTGAAGGGGGAGGGTCGCTCGCCGCGGCGAAGCGGAGGCGAGCGGGGTGGGGTGGAGTCAGCGCCTCACGACGTGAGGTTTGCGCCGCGCCGCCCCCACCCGCCGGCCTTCGGCCGGCGACCCCGGATCAAGTCCGGGGCGGGCTCTCCCCCCCTGCAGGGGGAGGTAAAGAAAGACTCACATATTCGGGTAATTCGGGCCGCCGCCGCCCTCGGGCGGAACCCAGGCGATGTTCTGATTCGGATCCTTGACGTCGCAGGTTTTGCAGTGGACGCAATTCTGCGCGTTGATGACGAAGCGCGCGTCGGCGCCCTCGCCCACCCACTCGTAGACGCCGGCCGGGCAATAGCGCGCCGACGGGCCGGCGAAGACGTCGTGCTCCGACGCCTTCTGCAGGCCCATGTCGCGCACGAGAAGGTGCACCGGCTGGTCCTCCTCGTGATTGGTGTTCGACAGGAACACCGAGGAGAGCCGGTCGAAGGTGATTTTCCCGTCGGGCTTGGGATAGGCGATCGGGGCGTAACGCGCCGCGGGCTCGAGGCTCGCATGGTCGGGCTTGCCGTGGCGCAGCGTGCCGAACAGCGAAAAGCCGAGGGTGTTGGTCCACATGTCGAGGCTGCCGAGCGCGACCCCCGCCGCGGTGCCGAGCTTCGACCACAGCGGCTTGACGTTGCGCACCTTCCACAGGTCGCGCCCCACCTCGGACGCGCGCCATGCCGCCTCGAGGCCCGACAGCTCGTCGCCGGCGCGGCCGTCCTTCAGCGCCGCCGCGACGTGCTCGGCGGCGAGCATGGCGGAGAGCATGGCGTTGTGCGTGCCCTTGATGCGCGGGACGTTGACCAGGCCGGCGGCGTCGCCGATCAGCGCGCCGCCGGGAAACGCCAGCCGGGGCACCGACTGCCAGCCGCCCTCGGTGATGGCGCGCGCCCCGTAGGCGAGACGCTTGCCGCCCGCAAACGTGTCGCGCACCAGCGGATGGGTCTTGAAGCGCTGGAACTCCTCGAACGGCGCGATGTAGGGGTTGTGATAGTTGAGGTGCAGGACGAAGCCGACCGAGATCAGGTTGTCGTCGAGGTGATAGAGAAACGAGCCGCCGCCGGTGCGGTTGTCGAGCGGCCAGCCCATGGTGTGCTGCACCAGGCCGGGACGGTGCTTCTCGGGCGCGACCTGCCACAGCTCCTTGAGGCCGATCCCGAATTTCGGCGGATCGCGGTCGCGGTCGAGCGCAAAGCGCGCGATCAGCGCCTTGGCGAGGCTGCCGCGCGCGCCTTCGGCGAGGAGCGTGTATTTCGCCCGCAGCTCCATGCCGCGGGTGAAGGAATCCTTGTGCTCGCCGCCCTTGGCGATGCCCATGTCGCCGGTAGCGACGCCGACGACCTCGCCGTTCTCGCCATAGAGCGCCTCGGCGGCGGCAAAGCCCGGGTAGATCTCGACGCCGAGCGCCTCGGCCTTGGCGGCGAGCCAGCGGCAGACGTTGCCGAGCGAGACGATGAAGTTGCCGTGGTTGCTCATCAGCGGCGGCATCGGCCAGTTCGGCAGGCGCACCGCGCGGGAGGGCCCGAGCCAGTAGAAGCGGTCGGCGGTGACCGCCTGCTTGATCGGCGTGTCCTCGGCGCGCCAGCCGGGCAGCAGGCGGTCGAGCCCGATCGGGTCGATCACCGCGCCGGAGAGGATATGCGCGCCGACCTCCGAGCCCTTCTCGACCACGACGACGCTGCAATCGGGCGCGAGCTGCTTGAGCCGGATCGCCGCGGACAGCCCGGCCGGCCCGGCGCCGACGATCGCCACGTCGAACTCCATGGCCTCGCGGGCGGGCAATTCGGGCATGGGTATCTCCTCTTATCCCTCCCCGCTTGCGGGGAGAGAGCCTGCCCCGGACTTGATCCGGGGTCGACGGCCATAGGCCGTCGGGTGAGGGGGCCCCTGAGGAATGCGCGCTCCCACAGAGGCCCCCTCACCCCCGACCCTCTCCCCGCAAGCGGGGAGAGGGAGTCCGCAAGCGGGGGAGGTATGCGCTCGGTTTTTCCACGTTTGTCCCCAGGCGGCAATCGGCGAGAGGCCGCGGCGTGATAGAACGCCGGCATGACGCCCGAGCGCACCAAAGCCGCGCGCGAACTCCTCGCCTTCTACGCGGAGGCGGGGGTGGACGCGCTGATCGGCGAAACGCCGGTCGATCGTTTCGCGGGCAGCGAAGGGCGCGAGGATGTGCCTGCAGCTCAGCCCGCGCCGGTCAGCGGCCCCTCTCCTCGCCCGGTCATTCGCGACCGGCCCCCTCCCCAACCCTCCCCCGCGGGGCACCCCGCGACGCAGGCGTCGGGGACCCGCAAGCGGGGGAGGGAGTCCGCCACCGCCCACGCCGGAGGCGGCGGTGATGGCGGCGCGGGAGGCGGCGAAGAGTGCGGCGAGTCTCGAGGCGCTGCGCGCCATCCTCGATCGGTTCGAAGGCTGCGCGCTGCGGGGCACGGCAAAACAGCTGGTGTTCGCCGACGGCAACCCGCAGGCGCGCGTGATGTTCGTCGGCGAAGCGCCGGGCCGCGACGAGGACATCGAGGGGCTGCCCTTTGTGGGGCGCAGCGGCAAGCTGCTCGACCTCATGATCGGCGCGATCGGGCTGAACCGCACCACCGCCTACATCGCCAACGTGATTCCGTGGCGGCCGCCCGGCAACCGCACGCCGACGCCGCAG
>DASPZC010000194.1:0-5749 GCA_035636455.1 Xanthobacteraceae bacterium | reverse complement strand
GCACCGCGAACCAGCCGAACAGCAGCGCGCCGAGCGCCGCCACAACGGGCGCGGCGGCGAGCGCCAGCGGCATCGGCGCCGCGAACCATTTGACCAGCAGCGCGGCCCCATAGGCGCCGAGGCCGAAATAGGCGGCGTGCCCGAACGAGTGCATGCCGCCCGGTCCCATGATGAAGTGCAGGCTGGTCGCGAACAGCACCGCGATGAGCACGTCGATGCCGAGCACGAGCGCGTAAGGCGAGGTGCGCGCGAGCAGCGGAAGAAAGGCGAGCACGACCAGGATCGCGACGCCGGCAAATTTCAGCATCGGCGGCGCCGGCCGCAACGGGTCCTCGGGATCGGCGACGCCGCGCACAATGGCCTGGGGGCGGCCGAGCAGCCCATAGGGCCGTGCGATCAATACGATCGCCATCACCAGGAATTCGGCCACCAGGGTGAGCTTGGAGAAATTGACCGCGACGCCGGCGAAGTTCACCACCCCGACGCTGATGCACAGCGCCTTGATCTCGGCGATGATCACCGCGGCCACGTAGGCGCCGGTGATCGAGCCCATGCCGCCGACCACCACCACCACGAAGGCGTCGCCGATGACGGTGAGGTCCATCAGCAGGTTCGCCGGTTCGCGCGCGACCTGCAGCGCGCCGCCCAGGCCGGACAGGAACGAGCCGAGCGCAAACACGACGGTGAACAGCAGCGCTTGGTTGACCCCGAGGGCGCCGACCATCTCGCGGTCCTGGGTCGCCGCGCGCACCAAGCGGCCGAAGCGAGTTTGCGCCAAGGTGACGTGCAACGCGATCAGCACCGCCGGCCCGATCAGGATGAGAAAGAGGTCGTAGGTCGGCAGGCGCCGCCCGAACAGCTCGACCGCGCCGCGCAGGCCGGGCGCGCGCGGCCCAAGCAGGTCTTCCGGACCCCACAGCCACAGGGTGGCATCGTTGATGACGAGGAGCAGCGCGAAGGTCGCGAGCAGCTGGAACAGTTCGGGAGCGCGATAGACGCGGCGCAACAGCACGATCTCGATTACTGCGCCGATCAGGCCGACAACGAGCGGGGTCGCCGCGATGCCGCCCCAGAAGCCGAGCGCGCCGCCCGCGCGCGTGGCGAACGTGTAGGCGAGATAGGTGCCGAGCATGTAGAGCGACCCGTGCGCCATGTTGACGATGCGGGTCACCCCGAAGATCAGCGACAGCCCGGCGGCGACGAAGAACAGGCCCGACGCGGCGGCGAGCCCGTTGAGCGCCTGGAACAGGAGGGCCTCGAGGCTCATCGGTCGCCATTACCCTCCCGCCCGCGAGCCTTTGGCGAGCGGTGGGGAGGGTCGACGCGCGCGCAGCGCGCGGCGGGGTGGGGGTACTTGCGGGCAGCTTGCGCCGACATCGTCGAGCTGACCCGTCCCCCACCCCTAACCCCTCCCCGCCATTCGCTGCGCGAATGGGGGGAGGGGAATGGAGATGTGTGCATGCCCCATCGCCGACAGGTGTCCGCCCGGTTCAATTCGATTCCTGCGGACGGAGTTTTGCGACCTCCGCGTCGGAGGGAAGCACAGTCAGGCCGTCGATGTACTTGAAATCGGCCATGGTGCCTTTGCCGTCCTTGAGCGCGATCTTGCCGACGTACGCGCCCATGGTCGCCTGATGATCGCTCGCGCGGTAGACGAACGGACCGAGCGGGCTGTCGACCTTGAGGCCGCGGAACGCGGCGATCAGCTTCTCGGTATCGGTCGAGCCGGCCTTGGCGATGCCGGCGGCGAGCGACTTCATCGTCACGTAGCCGACGATCGAACCGAGCCGCGGATAGTCATTCCAGCGCTTCTGATAGGCGGCGACGAACGCCTTGTGCTCCGGGCTCGTGATGGCGTCCCACGGATAGCCGGTGACGATCCAGCCGACCGGCGAGTCGTCCTTGAGCGGATCGAGATATTCCGGCTCGCCCGAAAGCAGGCTCACGACGAGGCGATCCTTGAACGCCCCGCGGGTATTGCCTTCGCGCACGAGCTTCGCGAGATCGGCCCCGAACAGCACGTTGAACACGGCGTCGGGCTTGGCGTCGTCGATCGCCTGCACCACGGCGCCCGCATCGACCTTGCCGAGGGGCGGCGCCTGCTCGGTGACGAATTCCACGTCGGGCTGCGCCTTCTTGATCAGCTCCTTGAAGGCGGCGGCGGCCGACTGGCCGTACTCGAAGTTGGGATAGACCAGCGCCCAGCGCTTCTTCTTCGCCGCGACCGCGTCCGGCATCAGCATCGCGACCTGCATGTAGGTCGAGGGGCGCAGGCGGAAGGTGTAGCGATTGCCGTTCTGCCAGGTGATCTTGTCGGTCAACGGCTCGGCGGCGAGGAAGAACACCTTGCGCTTGCCGGCGAATTCGGTGACCGCGAGCCCGATGTGTGAAAAGAACGTGCCGGCGATGATGTTGACGCCTTCGCGCGTCACCAGCTCGTCGGCGACGCGCACCGCGTCGCCCGGGTTGGCGCCGTCGTCGCGCGAGACCACCTCGAGCTTCTTGCCCAGCACGCCGCCGGCCCCATTGATCTCCTCGATCGCCAGCTCCCAGCCTCTCTTGTAAGGATCGAGGAAGGCGGGCTGGGCCTTGTAGCTGCTCAGCTCGCCGATCTTGATGGTCTCCTGGGCCGAGGCCGGCGCCGCGAAGCCGGCGAACGCGCACAGCGCGAGATGGAGAACGTGACGCCTCGATGTCATGACCAGGCTCCCTGTTCGCGGCCGCAGGCCGCCGTGCCTCGCAAATCAATCTGCATCGTCCTCAACGGTCGCGCAAACGGTCCATCAGCGACTTTTCCTGCCCGCCGTCGATCTCGATCATGGTGCCGTTGACCATGTGCATGAGCGGCGAGGCCAGCATGACGACCAGGGTGGCGACCTCCTCGACTTCGGCGATGCGCCCCATCGGGATGGAACTTGGCGCGAGCTTGTCGGCCTCCTCGTACGGGAGCTTCATGTCGCGCGACATGGCGGCGACGAGGCCGGCCCAGCGCTCGGTGCGCACCGGACCCGGATTGACCGCGCAGAAGCTGATGTTGTGCCGGCCGTACTGGCCGGCGAGCGCAAGCGTGAGGTTCTGGCCGGCGGCGTTCGCCGCGCCCGGCGCGATCTCCCAGTAGGACGGCTTGACCCCGTCGTTGCCGATCAGGTTCACGACGCGGCCGCCGCCCTGCTTCAGCATGATCGGCAGCACGTAGCGCAGGCAGCGCACGTAGCCCATGAACTTGAGCTGCAGCGCCTGTGCCCAGTCGGCCTCGGACAGGTGCTCGATCACGCCGCCGGGCGCGGAGCCGGCATTGTTCACCATGATGTCGACGCGGCCCAGCGCCCTGTGGGCCTGCTCGACGAAGTTTTTGGAATCCGCGTCCTTGGTGAGGTCGGCCGGGATGGCGACGATCTTGCGGCCGGTCGCCTTGGCGATCTCCGCCGTCGCCGCCTCGAGCGGCTCCTTGCGCCGCGCGCAGATCGCGACATCGACGCCTTCCCGCGCGAGCGCGAGCGCGATGCCCTTACCGATGCCCTCGCTGCCGCCGGTGACGAGCGCGGTCTTGCCCGTGAGCTGCAGATCCAATTGAACCTCCCGCGGCCCCATCGTTTGTGCGCAAACAAAACGCTAGCGCAACCGCCCGCGCGCGGCAAGCGACCGGACGCTGCGTCACCCGGCGGCGAGGCCCTGGGCCGCCGCGCCGAGCGCTTCGACCGACACGCCGTCGGCATCGAGCATCGCAACAATGCGGCACGGGCAGCTTTCCAGGCCCTGGTAGCGCCACGGGAAGGCGCCGATCAGGCAGCGACGGCCCAGCACCAGCTCGATATCGCCGCCGATGTTCTCGGCGTGCAGCAGCCCCTCCTGGAACGCCCAATTGTGGAACGGAAAAATGTCGGCGGTCACACGGCGGCCGGACAGCTTGTGCACGTATTCGAAGGTGCCGAAGAATTCGGCCGGCGCCTTGCCGTGCGTGCGCGCGAACTCGTCGGCGATGTCGGGCCGCATGTGGCGGATCGAGGTGTTCATCGGATGGTCGCACGAGCCGGTATCCATGGCGAACCATTTGATCTTCCGCGCCAGCATCCAGTGCATGGTGTCGAGCGAAGGTCCGGGGTGGTAGCAGAAGTAGCGCACGAGGTCCTGCTGCGTCCGGCCTTCGTAATATCTGTGCCAGCCGGTGTGCAGGACCAGAATGTCGCCGTCGCGGATGTCGGCGCCGGCCTGCTCGATCATGGCCGGCGTGATGACGGACCAGTCGGTCACCTGATTGGACAGATCGACGACGACGCCGTGGTTGACCAGATAGTCGAGCGGCAGCGAGGCCATGTCGCCGCGGCGCCCGTCGGTCGCGTGCATGGCGCCGTCGAAGTGGGTGCCGACGTGGAGCGCGGTCTCGATGCGCTGCGCCACGATGCGTTGGGTCTGCAGGTTCTGCGCGTAGTACATCTTGTTGCCGGCGTAGCCGACCCAGCCGGGCGTGTGCACGTTCATGGCATGCGACAGGTCGACGATCTTCATGGGCGGAAGGTCTCCGCGTTTGTTTGACGGCTACACGATGCCCTTCTCGCGCAGGCATTTGATCGCCGCCTGGTCATAGCCCAGCTCGGCGAGGATCTGATCCGTGTGCTCGCCCAGCGCCGGCGGGCGGCGGCGGATCGAGCCCGGCGTCTGCGACAGCCATACCGGCACCTTGGCGAGCGGCGCCGGCTTGCCCATGCCGGGGAAATCGGTCGGCTGGAAGAAGCCCACCGCCTGGATGTGCGGGTCATCGAGCGTCTGCTGCGGCTTGAGCACCGGCCCAGCCGGAATCTTTGCCTTGCCGAGAGTCTCCAGTGCGTCCGCGCTGGTGCGCTCGGCGCACCAACGGCTCATGCGCTCGCTGATGATCGTGCCGTTGTCGCCGCGCGAGATGTCGTCCTTGAAGCGCGGGTCGGTGAGCCAATGCGGCTCGCCCATCAGCTGTGCCCAGCGGCGGAACAGCGGGTTGCCGACCACCTGCACGATGATCCAGCCGTCGCGGGTGCGAAAAAGATCGACCGGCCCCGAGGTCTGGCCGCGGTTGCCGGTCGGCACGCGGTCGCGCTTGATCACCGCCTGCTCGATCAGCAGCGCGTTGCCGAGCGTCACCGCGGTCGCGAGCAGCGCGCCCTCGACCACTTGGCCCTTGCCGGTCGCCTTGCGCGCCATCAGCGCGACAATAGTGCCGAACGCGCAATGCAGCGCGGTCGCGAAGTCGACCCACGCCACCTGCGCGCGGTAGGGGCGGTCCTCTTCGCCGGTCATGTAGACCGCGCCCGACATGACCTGGCCGACGCCGTCGAAGCCGACCCGGTCGCTGTACGGCCCGCCGCGCCCGTAGGCCGAGACCGTGGTGAGGATGATGTCCGGCTTGACGGCGGCGAGGCTTGCGTAGTCGAGCTTCATGGCGGCGAGCGTCTGCGGCGGCAGGTTCGCCACCACCACGTCGGCGGTCTTCACCAGCCTGGCGACGATCTCGCGCCCCTCCGGGGTCATCGGATCGAGGGTCATGCCGCGCTTGTTCCGGTTCATCTGCAGGAACAGCGCGCCCTCGCCGGTCGGCGCCACCGGCGCCTGGAACCGGTCTTCGCTGCCTTCGCGCTTCTCGATGCGGATCACCTCGGCGCCGTGCTCGGCCATCAGCGCCGCGCAATAGGGGCCGGCAATGTAGCGGCCGAAATCAAGCACGCGCACGCCGTCGAGCACGCCAGTCATCCCTATCTCCCCGGTGATTTTGAAAAGG
>DASPZC010000193.1:0-6210 GCA_035636455.1 Xanthobacteraceae bacterium | reverse complement strand
TGGCCGACGAGCGCTTCGAGGGCCGCGCGATGGACTCCGCCGACGGCGTCGCCGCGTCGGTCGCGTTTCTGCACGACCGGGTCGCGCTGGGCGTCCATTCGGTCGACGACATCATCCGGCGAATCCGTTACGGCCAGCATGCGCTGATGGTCGAGCAGCAGAATCGCTCCGCCCTGTTCCTGCCGTCGGTCGCCAGCCGCTACAACCTGCCGCCCGTGTCCTTCGTCAAGGAGCTGCTGCACAAGGCCGGCATCACCCGGCCGCCCTATCGATGGACCCGGTTCGAATGCGCCACGTGGCTCGCCGACGCGGCGGGCGAACGGCCGATGGACGGCAGCTTCGCGCTGGAAGCTCCGCCCGACGAGTTGCCCGAGTTGGTGGAACGCCTCGCTCCGCTCGCGGTGCGCTACCTGCTTCGCCATCGGCAGGCCGACGGCACCTTGTTCACCCGCTACGATCCGCTGCAGGACGAGCTTTACGCGGGGCTCGATCCGCCGCGCCTGGCGCACGCCGCCTGGGTGCTGGCACGGGCCGAGGCGTTCGATCCGGATGCCCGCGCCGCGGCCGGCAAGATCGTCGCGCTGCTGCTGGGCGCCGTGCGCGACGGGGCGGACGGAGCCTGGCTGGCGCACGACGACGATCCTTCCGTTGCGGAGATTGCGCTCCTGCTCCTCGCCCTTTGCGAAGGATCGTCGCCGCGACACAAGCGCTGGGGTCCGCGCCTTGCCGCGACGCTCTGGTCGCGCATCGATGCGCACGGCTGCGTGCACACGCACCGGGACATGGCCGCGGCGTCGGATGCGTTTCAGGATTATTTCCCCGGCCAGGTGCTGCTCGCGCTGGCCTGCGCGGCGCGCGCGGAACTGACGGCGGTCGACGGCCCCAAGCTCGCGCGCGCCTTGCGCTTCTATCGCCACCGCTTCCGCACCCGGCCGCACTTCGGACAGGTCTCGTGGCTGATCCAGGCCTGCCGCGCATGGTGGCCGATCACGCGCGATCAAACCCTCGGCGAGCTGGCGTTCGAGATCGCCGACTGGATTCTTCTGTTCCAGCAGAACAAGACCGGCGCATTCCTCAACGATCATCAGTCCGACACGCCGGGCTATACGACCGCGCTCTACCTCGAAGGCCTCGGTGCGGCGGCTGCGCTCGCCGGGTCGGCGGGCGATAACGAGCGTCGTCGCCGTTATCTCGAAGCGTGCCGGCGCGGCCTCCAGTTCCTCGATGGCCTGATCCTGCAGGCGCGCGACGGCTCGCTGCTTCCCAACCCCGCCATGGCCGTGGGCGGCCTGCGCCGCAGCGCGCAACGCAGCGAAATCTACGTCGACTTCGTGCAGCATTACCTGGCGGCGGTGCTGGAAACCCGCGACGCTATGATCAGTGATCGGTGATCAGTAATCAGTAGATCAGAAATGCTTCGGCCTTCCGATCACTGATCACTGATTACTGACCACTGATGACTGGCACGGGCAGGCCGGCGATGGCGCTCGCCGCGCGCAGCGTATTGGCGAGCAGGCAGGCGAGCGTCATCGGACCGACGCCGCCCGGCACCGGCGTGATCGCGCCGGCCACCGCCGATGCCTCGGCAAAGGCGACGTCGCCGACCAGGCGATGCGTCCCATCGGCGAGCGCCACCCGGTTGATGCCGACGTCGATCACCGTCGCGCCCGGCTTGACGAAGTCGCCGCGCACGAACTCCGGCCGTCCGATCGCCGCGCACAGCAGATCGGCGCCGCGGCACACCGCCGGCAGGTCGCGCGTCTTCGAATGGGCGATCGTCACCGTGGCGTTCTCGGCGAGCAGCAGTTGCGCCAGCGGCTTGCCGACGATGTTGGAGCGCCCGACCACCACCGCCGCGAGGCCGGCGAGGGGCCGCACGGTTTTCGCCAGGATGACGCAGCCGAGCGGCGTGCACGGCGCCAGCGCGGGAAGCCCGATGGCAAGGCGTCCGGCATTGATCGGATGAAAGCCGTCGACGTCCTTCATGGGATCGAGCGCGGCGATCACCGCGTGCGGGTCGATGTGCGGCGGCAGCGGCAGCTGCACCAGAATGCCGTGCACCGCCGGATCGCCGTTGAGGCGGGCGATGAGGGCGAGAAGCTCCGCCTGCGCGGCGTCCGCCGGCATCTGATGGCGGAACGAGCGCATGCCGGCGGCCTCCGTCTGCGCCGCCTTGCTGCGCACGTAGACGGCGCTCGCCGGATGGTCGCCCACCAGCACCACCGCCAGCCCCGGCACGATCCCGTGCCGTTCGGTCAGCCGCCGCGCGTGGCCGGCGACCTTTTCGCGCAACGCGGCCGCGATCGCCTTGCCGTCGATGATGCGTGCCGTCATGCGGTTTCGGTTCCGTTCCCCGGGCGCAGCGCAGCATGTAGCGAAGCGGAGTGATGCGCTGCAGACCCGGGTCCACAAGGTCGACACAGGTGGGTCCCGGATCAGCAGCGCACCGTTCCGCTTCGCTCCACGCTGCGCTGCATCCGGGACACGTTAGGCGGGGGCGGCGATCTTCTCCAGGGCGGCGGCGAGCGCGGCCGGATCGCCCAGGATCTTGACCCGCTTCACCCGGGACGTCGCCCCGCCGACGATCGCGACGCGGCCGGGCGGAACGCCCGCCGCCTTGGCGATCAGCCGTACCAGCGCCGCGTTGGCCGCGCCCTCGCGCGGCGCCGCGCGCACCCGCGCCTTGAGCACCGTCCGGCCGTCGGACAAGCGCGCCATGCCGTCGAGCGCATCGCGGCCGCCCTTGGGGGTCAGCCGCACGGCAATGACGATGCCGTCCGCCGCCGCGGACCATGCGCGCTCGCCCATGCGGCCGGTCAGATCACGTAGGGGTAGATGTAGTAGATGATCACCCGCTCGATCAGGATGATGATCAGGAACAGGATGATCGGCGAAATGTCGATGCCGCCGAGGTTGGGCAGGAAGTTGCGGATCGGCCGCAGCACCGGCTCGGTGACGCGGTAGAGGAACTCGCCCACGGCGGCGACGAACGGATTGCGGGTGTTCACCACGTTGAAGGCGACCAGCCACGACAGGATCGCCGCCGCGATGACCAGCCAGATATAGATTTGCAGGGCAATCAGGATGACGTCGAGCAGGGCGCGCATTCGCGGGGTTCGCCGGATGGGGAAACGATGCGCACATGTAGCGGGCTTGGCGCCGGGGAACAAGCGAAACAACTCCTGTGCGAACCGAATTGTATTTACGTGTTGCCGAAATGACATTGACCTTTGGCAGTGCGGTAGGGTCTAATTCCCCAGTTAAAATAAGGGGTTTTGGGGTATGCGCGCCGGCCTGAGGCGTGTCCTGGCGGCCGCAGCGATGGTGTGCGTCTCGGGCGCCGCCGTCGGGGAGGTGCTTGCGCCGGCCGGCCGCGAGCGTGAGCAGTTCACCACGCCCCCGGCGCCGCGCGCCCAGCCGGGCGGTCCGGCCATCTCCCTGCCCGGCACGGTCGCGCCGCCCGGCGCCGAGAAGGTCAACCTCGTCGTGCGCGACGTGCGCATCGTCGGCTCGACCGTCTACACCCGCGACCAGCTCACGCCGCTCTACGGCGACCTCATCGGCCGCTCGGTGCCGCTCGCCGCCATCTACGAGCTTGCCCGGCGCATCACCGCCAAATACGGCGCCGACGGCTACGTGCTCTCGCGCGCGATCGTGCCCCCCCAGCAGCTTCAGCCGGGCGGCGCGGTGGTGCGCATCGAGGTGGTCGAAGGCTACGTCGACGAGGTCGTGTGGCCGCCCCAGCTGCAGCGCTACCGCGATTTCTTCACTGCCGATGCGGCGAAGATCGTCGCCGACCGGCCGGCGAACATCCGCACCATCGAGCGCTACCTGCTGCTCGCCGGCGATCTGCCCGGCCTGAAATTCCGCACCACGCTGCGCGCCTCGAAGCACCACCCCGCCGCCTCGACCCTGGTGGTCGAGGTGATCGAGAAGCCGGTCGATCTGCTCGGCCGCGTCGACAACCGCGGCACGCGCGCGCGCGGGCCGTTCGAGTTCCTCGGCACGGCCACGCTCAACAATTGGCTCGGGCAGCATGAAGCGCTGACCCTCACATACGCCGGCGTCGTGCCGCTCAAGGAGCTGCACTTCGCCGCGGCCGCCTACAAGCAGGTGCTGACCAGCGAGGGTCTCACCGCCTTCGCCAATGCCAGCTACGCCTGGGGACGGCCGGGGACGCCCGAGCTCGAAACCCTCGATTTCGCCACCCGCAGCACCGTGGTCGAAGCCGGCTTGGCCTATCCGTTCATCCGCTCGCGCGAGCGCAACCTGACCCTCAGCGCGTATGGATTCTACAGCGACAACGACACCGATTCGTTGAACGCGCCCCTGTTCCGCGATCACCTGCGCGGCTTCCGGGTGAAAGCCGAGGCGGACGCGGCGGACTGGTTCAACGGCATCAATCAGCTGATCGTCACCTATAGCCACGGCATCCAGGGACTGGGCAGCAGCTTGAACGATGACCCATTCCTGTCGCGCATGAATGGCCGGGTCGACTTCAACAAGATCGAAGCCTATGCGACGCATCTTCAGCCGCTGGTCGCGCCGTTCTCGGCGCTGCTCGCCGTCTACGGCCAATATTCGGCGGTGCCGCTGCTCGTGCCCGAGCAGTGCGGCTATGGCGGGCGCGTGTTCGGCCGCGCCTTCGATCCCTCGGCGTTCCTCGGCGACCGCTGCTTCGAGGCGCTGGCGGAACTGCGCTACGACCTTCCGCCCAAGGACGTGGTCTCGCTGGCGCAGCTCTACGGCTACGTCGACTACGGCAATCTCTTTTCCATCGGGGTGGCCAGCGCGACGCCCGGCGTCCCCGTGCAGCCGTCGGCGGTCGAGGCCGCCTCGGCTGGCGCCGGCCTGCGGCTCGGCTTCCTGGAGAACCGGCTGACAGCCGACCTTTCGGTCGCCAAGGCGATCGAAGGCGATCCCAATCAGTGGCGTTTCTTCTTCATCCTGACGGCGCACAACTAAGGAACCACGGCGATGACGTCCCGTGCTCGCAACCTGCTCCTCGCCACCACGGCGCTCGTGCCGCTCGGCGCCACGCTTGGCGCCACGTGGGCCGGCGCCAACCCGCTCGGCGCGCAGGTCGTGGGCGGCAGCGCGGCGGTGCAGGGTCAGGGAACGGCGTCGGTCACGGTCACCCAGTCGAGCTCGAAGGCGATCATCAACTGGAACACGTTCAACATCGCGCCGAACGAATCGACGAAGTTCGTTCAGCCGGATGCCAATGCCATCGCGCTCAACAAGGTCGTCGGCAATCTCGGGCCGTCGATGATCGACGGGCTGCTCACGGCCAACGGCAAGATCTTCATCGTCAACGGCGACGGCATCCTGTTCGGACCGCACGCGGTCGTCAACGTCGGCTCGCTGCTGGCGACCACCAGCGACATCAAGAATGCCGACTTCATGGCCGGCCGCTACAATTTCTCGATTCCCGGCAAGCCGGACGCCTCGATCGTCAACCTCGGCAACATCACCGCCGCCAACGGTGGCTTCGCCGCCCTGGTGGCGCCGGGCGTGCGCAACTCCGGCACCATCACGGCGACGCTCGGCACCGTCGCGCTCGCGGCCGGCAACGTGTTCAACCTCGACTTCTACGGCGACAAGCTGATCAACCTCGCGGTCAACGACCAGATCGCCGCGACCGTCAAGGACGTGGCGACCGGCAAGCCGCTCGACGCGCTGGTCAAGAACGACGGCGCACTGCGCGCCAACGGCGGCCGGGTGGAGCTCACCGCCGCCGCCGTGCGCGTCGTGGTCGATTCGGTCATCAACACCAGCGGCGTCATCGAGGCGAACTCGATCGGCGTGAAGAACGGCGTGATCACGCTCAGCGCGGCGACCGGCTCGAGCAAGCCGGCGGGCGCGCCGGCCCAGGTGGTGAAGGTCTCCGGCAACCTGTCGGCCAAGGGCAGCAAGACCGGCGAGACCGGCGGCAAGGTGACGGTGACCGGCGAGAAGATCGTCGTCTCCGGCGCGCAGATCGACGCCTCCGGCCAGAACGGCGGCGGCACGGTGCTGATCGGCGGCGACTGGTCGGGCGGCAAGCCGCAGATCGGCCTGGTGAACAACCCGAGCGCCAAGCTCGAGGCGCAGGCGATCCCCACCGCCACCACCGTGACGGTCGACGCGGCCAGCAAGATCGACGTGTCGGCGACCGGCCAGGGCAACGGCGGCAAGGCGATCGTGTGGTCGGACGGCACCACCACCTTC
>DASPZC010000192.1:0-8205 GCA_035636455.1 Xanthobacteraceae bacterium | reverse complement strand
TGTTGGTGAGCTTCTTGCCCTTGAGCACGTTGACGACGAGGTCGATGCCGCGCGTGTGCTCGCCGACGATCATGCCGGCATAGATGCGGGTGCCCGGATCGATCAGCATCGGGCCGCGGTCCTCGAGGTTCCACAGCGCATAGGCGACCGCCTCGCCCTCGCCGTTCGAGATCAGGACGCCGGTGCGCCGGCCCTCGATCTCGCCGCGATAGGGCGCGTAGGCGTGGAACACGCGGTTGAACACGGCGGTGCCGCGCGTGTCGGACAAGAGTTCACCCTGGTAGCCGATCAGCCCGCGGGTCGGCGCGTGAAACACGAGGCGCAGCCGTCCGCCGCCGGACGGGCGCATCTCGATCATCCCGGCGCGGCGCTCCGAGAGTTTCTGCACGACGATGCCGGAAAATCCCTCGTCGACGTCGATCGTCACCTCCTCGATCGGCTCCAGCAATTCGCCCGAGGCCGGGTCGCGCTCGAACAGCACCTTCGGGCGCGACACGCCAAGCTCGAAACCCTCCCGGCGCATGGTCTCGATGAGAATCCCGAGCTGCAGCTCGCCGCGCCCGGCGACCTCGTAGGCGTCCTTGTCCTCCGACTCGGTGATTTTCAGCGCGACGTTGCCTTCCGCCTCGCGCAGCAGGCGGTCGCGGATCATGCGGCTCGTCACCTTGTCGCCCTCGGTGCCGGCGAAGGGCGAATCGTTGACGCGAAACGACATGGCGAGCGTCGGCGGATCGATCGGCTGGGCCGGCAGCGGCCTGCTCACCTCGGGCGCGCACAGGGTGTGCGACACGGTCGCCTCGGGCAGCCCGGCGATCGCCACGATGTCGCCGGCGCCCGCCTCCTCGACGCCGGTGTGCTCGAGGCCGCGGAAGGCGAGCACCTTCGACACCCGCCCGTCATCGATCAGGTTGCCGTGGCGGTCGAGCACCTTGACCGCCTGGTTGGGCCTGACGGTCCCGGAACTGATGCGCCCGGTGACGATGCGGCCGAGATAGGGATTGGCCTCCAGGATGGTGGCGAGCATGCGGAACGCCCCCTCCTCGATCGCCGGCGGCGCGACGTGGCGCAGCACCAGGTCGAACAGCGGCGCCATCGAGGTCTTCGGCCCGTCCGGGCGCGCCGCCATCCAGCCTTCCTTGGCCGAGCCGTAGAGGATCGGGAAGTCGAGCTGCTCCTCGCTGGCGTCGAGCGCGGCGAACAGATCGAACACCTCGTTGACCACCGCCTGCGGGCGCGCGTCGGCGCGGTCGACCTTGTTGACCGCGACGACCGGCCGAAGCCCGACCTTCATCGCCTTCGACACCACGAACTTGGTCTGCGGCATCGGCCCTTCGGCGGCGTCGACCAGCACGATCGCGCCGTCGACCATGTTGAGGATGCGCTCGACCTCGCCGCCGAAATCCGCGTGGCCCGGCGTATCGACGATGTTGATGCGGGTGTCGTGCCAGAGGATCGACGTCACCTTGGCCAGGATGGTGATGCCGCGCTCGCGCTCCAGCTCGTTCGAGTCCATCGCCCGCTCGGCGACGCGCTGGTTGTCGCGGAACGCGCCCGATTGCTGCAGCAGCCGGTCGACCAGGGTGGTCTTGCCGTGGTCGACGTGGGCGATGATGGCGATGTTGCGCAGGTCCATGAAGGTCAAAAGCCGACCGCGGGCCGACGGGCCCGCGGAGTCGTGCAGTATATAAGGGTCTGCGCCGCGGTCGGCAAAGGGCGTCTTTTACCTCTCCCCGCTTGCGGGGACAGGTCGACGCGCGGAGCGCGTCGGGTGAGGGGGCGCTTGAGAATGCGCGCGCGCAAAGGCCCCCTCACCCCGACCCTCTCCCCGCAAGCGGCGCAAGCGGGGAGAGGGAGTTCTTACGCCCCCGCCGGCCGGCTCCACGGGCCGAAGCGGAAGCGCTCGGGCATGGCGTCGCGCACCATCAGCATTTCGCCCACGGTCTCCGCGGTGACGAGGCCGACGAGCCGTCCCTGGGCATCGAGCACGCCGACCGCCGGCGCCGATTTCTCCTGCAGCACGCGGAACGCCTCGTCGAGGCACCGGCGATGGCCGATGGTCGGCACGTCGCTCGTCATCGCCTCGGCGACCGGGGCGTTGGGCCCGTGCGCGCGCAGCGCGCGGACGATGTCGTTGCGCCCGAGCAGGCCGACGAAACGGCCGGCGTCGTCGACCACCGGGAACTCGCTCTGGCTGGTGTGCAGCAACGTCTCCACCGCCTCGTCGATGTGCGCCGTCGGCTTCAGGCTCGCAAACTGCGTCACCATGGCGGCGGTGACCGGCACGCCCTGGGACATGGCGCGCAGCCCGACGACGCGCGCCTCGGACGCGGCGGCGAGATAGACGAAGACGGCGATGAAGATCAGCATCGGGTTGCCGAAGAGACCCAGGAACCCGAGCGCGAACGCGACCCATTGGCCGATGGTGGCGGCGATCTCGGTGGCGCGCACGAAGCCGAGCCTGGCGGCGAGCGCCGCGCGCAGCACCCGTCCGCCGTCCATCGGGAACGCCGGGATCATGTTGAACGCGGCGAGGAACAGGTTGACGGCGGCCAGCCGGTCGACCATCGACACGCGCGCGCTTTCCACCGCGGAAAGATGCGCCGCGTCGAGGTGCGCGCCCCCGACCGCCATCAGCGCCAGGCCGATGACGACGTTCACGGCCGGGCCGGCGATGGCGATGAGGAATTCCTCGCCCGGCGCTTCCGGGATGCGCGCGAGGCGCGCCACGCCGCCGATCGGCAGCAGCGTCACGTCGGGCGTCTCCACCCCGAACGCACGGGCGGTGAAGATGTGGCCGAACTCGTGCGCGAGCACGCACAGGAACAGGAGCACCATGAACAACAGGCCGCTCCAGGCGGCTTGCGCCCCGCCGGACACGTAGCTCGCGACCCAGATCCAGATCAGGAACAACAGGAAGGTGATGTGGATGCGGACCGCCGTTCCGGCGATCCGACCGATGCTCACGGACCAAAACATGGGAGTGCCTCGGCGTCTGGCGTCGTTCAGCAACCGCAAAGGTAGGCACGACCGACGGCCTTCGCCAGCGCCCGGGTGAGGCGCGAAGGCGCGCATCGCCTCGACGGCGCGCGGGCCGTGGGCGTAGATTTGGGCTCCATTCATCCATCTCGAGCGAGGGCGCGATGTACACACCGCTGTGCGAACGACTGGGCCTCGAGGTTCCGATCATCCAGGCGGCGATGGGCGGCGCGAGTTGCCCGGCGCTGGCGGCCGCGGTCAGCAATGCGGGCGGCCTCGGCATGCTGGCGCTCAGCTGGAGCACGCTCGATGCCGTCCGCGACCAGGTCCGCAAGACGCGCGCGCTGACCGACCGGCCGTTCGGCGCCAACCTGGTTCTCCACTGGCCGCAGGACGAGCGGCTTGCGGTCTGCCTCGACGAGGGCGTGCCGGTGATCTCCTTCTTCTGGGGCGATCCGGCGCCGCTGGTCGAGCGGACGCATGCGGGCGGCGCCAAGGTCCTGCATACGGTGGCGCGCGCCGAGGAGGCGCGGCGCGCCGTCGACTGCGGGGTCGATGTGCTGGTGGCGCAGGGCTGGGAAGCCGGCGGGCACGTGTGGAGCGAGGTCGCCACGCTGCCGCTCATCCCGGCCGTGGTCGATGCGGTGAAGCCGACGCCGGTCGCCGCCGCCGGCGGCATCGCCGACGGGCGCGGGCTTGCCGCGGCGCTGAGCCTGGGCGCCGCCGGCGCGTGGATCGGCACGCGGTTTCTCGGCAGCGAGGAAGCGGCCATTCATCCGCGCTATCGCGAGCTGCTGCTCGCCGCGAAGGAGACCGACACCGTCCACGGCGACCTGTTCGACATCGGCTGGCCCAATGCGCGCCATCGCGTATTGCGCAACACGACCGTCGCGGCGTGGGAGGCCGCCGGGCGCCCGCCCTCGGGCGCGCGGCCGGGCGAGGGCGAGGTGATCGCGACATCGCTCACCCGCGGCGACATCGTGCGCTATCGCTCCGCGACGCCGGCGACCGATTGCGAGGGCGACGTGGAGGCGATGTCGCTGTGGGCCGGCCAGGGCGTGAACCTGCTCAGGCGGGTCCAGCCGGCGGCCGCGATCGTGCGCGAGATCGTCGCGGAGGCCGACACCGCGCTGCGCCAGGCGAGCGCGGCCGTTGCGGCACAACCGCCATCGCGGCAGCGCCGTGTCGCGGCAGCGCGGTAATAACGAAACACCGGCCTCATGCTGAGGAGGCCTCGAAGGAGGCCGTCTCGAAGCATGCTCAAGGCGCCGCGCTGTCAGCTTCAGTGCCGCCTGCGTGCTTCGAGACGCGAGGCCTGCGGCCTCGCTCCTCAGCATGAGGGCGGACTACAGCCCCAGCTTCCGCCTCCGCTGCCCGAGGGTGCGCAGGCGCAGGGCATTGAGGCGGATGAAGCCTTCGGCGTCGCGCTGGTCGTAGGCGGCGCCTTCCTCGAAGGTCACGAGATCCTGGTCGTAGAGCGAAAATCTGCTCTCGCGACCGACGACCGACACGTTGCCCTTGTAGAGCTTGAGCCGCACCCGGCCGGTGACGAATTCCTGGCTCCGGTCGATCGCCGCCTGCAGCATCTCGCGCTCCGGCGCGAACCAGAAGCCGTTGTAGATCAGCTCGGCATAGCGCGGCATCAACTCGTCCTTGAGATGCGCGGCGCCGCGGTCGAGGGTGATCTGCTCGATGCCGCGGTGCGCGGCGAGCAGGATGGTGCCGCCCGGCGTCTCGTACATTCCGCGCGACTTCATCCCGACGAAGCGGTTCTCGACCAGATCCAGCCGGCCGACGCCGTGCGCGCGGCCGAGATCGTTGAGCCGCGCCAGAAGATTCGCGGGCGAGAGCTTGGCGCCGTCGACCGCGACCGCGTCGCCGCGCTCGAAATCGATGCTGACATGCGTTGGCGCGTCGGGCGCGCGCTCCGGGTCGACGGTGCGCGAATAGACATGGTCGGGAACCTCGCGCGCGGGGTCCTCCAGCACTTTGCCCTCCGATGAGGTGTGCAGCAGGTTGGCGTCGACCGAGAACGGCGCCTCGCCGCGCTTGTCCTTGGCAATCGGGATCTGGTGCTTCTGCGCGAACTCGATCAGTTTCGAGCGCGAGGTCAGCTCCCACTCGCGCCACGGCGCGATCACCTTCACGTCGGGCTTGAGCGCGTAATAGGTCAGCTCGAAGCGCACCTGGTCGTTGCCCTTGCCGGTGGCGCCGTGCACGACCGCATCGGCGCCGACCTTGTCGGCGATCTCGATCTGCCGCTTGGCGATGAGCGGGCGCGCGATCGAGGTGCCGAGCAGATATTGCCCCTCGTAGAGCGCGTTGGCGCGGAACATGGGAAAGACGTAGTCGCGCACGAACTCCTCGCGCAAATCCTCGACGAAAATGTTGTTGGGCTTGATGCCGAGCAGCAGCGCCTTCTGCCGCGCCGGCTCCAGCTCGTCGCCCTGGCCGAGGTCGGCCGTGAAGGTGACGACCTCGCAGCCGTAGGTCGTCTGCAGCCATTTGAGGATGATCGAAGTGTCGAGCCCGCCCGAATAGGCAAGCACCGCCTTCTTCACGTCGCCCTTCTTCATCGCCGATCCGCGGGAAATGCCGGATATTGCTGGAGCATGATCTTTTCCAAAAACCGGTGCCCACTTTTCGGGATCATGCTCTAAAACCGCGCGGACTATAGGCGGAACGCCCTGCCGCGCAAGGGCGCCGGCATGCAGGGCGCCGGCATGCCGCGCGGCAGCACCGACCAGCGGTAGATCAGCCCGTGCACGATCCAGATGATCAGGAAGGTGAACACGCCGGCGAACACCACGTCGGTGAAGAAATGGCCGCCCATGGCGATGCGCATGAGGCCGATCAGGGTGCCGAAGGCGAGCGCGGCCGCGTAGGCGGCGGCGCGCCAGGGCGGCGGGGCGAGCGCGGCGGGCGCCAAGGTCCAGAACGCCCCGGACGGCTCGCCGGCGACGAACGAGCAATTCTGCGCGCAGGCGCCGCGCGGATCCCACCACGCGACGAAACGGTCGGACCCGGCGAATTCCTGCACCTCGATCGGGCGCGGCCGGCCGTCATAGGCCTTGAGCAGGGAATTGGTGATGAGGCCGGGCCCGAGCACGAGCGTGCCGAGGAGAAACGCGATCGCCCGGCCGGACATCAGCGGCGGCCTGCCCGGCCGCACCAGTTTCACCGCCAGTGCGATCGCCGCCGGCGCCGCCAGCGCGCCGACGATCCACATGCTGAACTTGCGCACGCCGAGGACCCAGCCGTAGCCGCCGTAGAGTGCATAGAGCGTGAGCCAGAACACGTGGTAGCGGGATGAAAAGAACAGCCGGCTGATTTCGATATCGAGCGCGGGAAAGACCGCGAACACGACGCTGGTGACGACGGCGATGGCGAGCGCGATGGAGAGGCCGGTCCGATTCATGGGCGCGGCATAGCCGAGGCGGGAGAGGATGGGAAGGCATCGAGCCGTGTCCCGGATGCGGCGCAGCGCGCAGGGGCCCCGTCGCGCGTTGCGCAATGGGGAGCCCGGAGCGGTGCACCGCTGATCCGGGACCCAGTATGCTGAAGATTCTGGACCCCGGGTCTGCGGCGCACCACCGCGCGCTGCGCCGCGCCCGGGGAACGCCTCCTGATTGGAGCCGCGCATGAGCTTCCTGCCCAATCTCGACGTGCTCGCGGCCTTCACGCTCGCCGCGTTCGTGCTGATCCTCACGCCCGGGCCGGACATGACGCTGTTCCTCGGCCAGACCCTGACGGCGGGCCGCGCGCGCGGATTCGCGGCGATGCTCGGCGCCTCGACCGGCGTCGTCCTGCACGGGCTCATCGCCGCGCTCGGGCTCTCGGCGCTGCTCAAGGCGTCGGCGCCCGCGTTCACCGCGGTGAAGATCGCCGGCGTCGCCTACCTGCTGTGGCTCGCGGTCGGCGCGCTGCGGCACGGCTCGGCGCTCACCTTGCGGCGCGAAGCCGGCGCCAGGCGCCCGCTCGGCCGGGTCTATCTGCTCGGCCTCGGGGTCAATCTGCTCAATCCGAAGATCATCATGTTCTTCGTGACCTTCCTGCCGCAATTCGTCTCGGCGGCCGACCCGCACGCCGGCGCGAAGCTTTTGTTTCTCAGCCTCTATTTCAACGCGCTCGCGCTGCCCACATGCGCGGCCCTGATTCTGGCGGCCGACCGCTTCACCGCCGCCATCCGCCGCTCGCCGCGCCTGATGCGCGCGATCGACTTTTTGTTCGCCGGGCTGATGGGCGCGTTCGCGCTGCGCCTGCTGTTCGCGCGCAATGATTGATGGCTATCCCTCCCCGCAAGCGGGGAGGGATTTAAGCGCGCCAATTGCCGGCGTTGCGGCCGGCGAGCGCCCAGTAGACGAAGCCGCCGGCGATGCCGGCGGCGGCGAGGATTTCGCGCATGTGGGATTCCGGGCGCGGCGCGGCGAAATCCCAGCCGAACCCCGCGACCAGCGCGAGCGCGCCGCCGGCGAGCGCGTAGAACAGGGCCGAGCGCCAGCGAAACCCTTCCGCGATGGCGATGATCAGCATCGCCGGCAGCAGGGCGAAGGCGGCGAACAGCGTGGCGGACAATCCGACGACGATCGCGAAGCTGTAGTGGGCGGCGGGCTCCTCGAACAGATCGCGCCAGCCGGGCAGCGCAACCGCGAACGCCGTCACCAGCGCGGCGGCGACGCACGCGAGGAGAAAGCTGAAGATGACGACGAAGATGCGGCCGATCAGCGCCACTTGCCGCTCAGTCGGTCATCGCCATGGCGCGCAGCGCCATGCGCTCGCGCGCGGAGAGTTTCTCGGTCGCGCTCTTGAGCTGGCCGCAGGCGGCGAGGATGTCGCGCCCGCGCGGCGTGCGCACCGGCGAGGCATAGCCGGCGTTGAAGATGATCTCGGAGAACCGCTCGATCTGGTCCCAGTCGGAGCATTCATAAGAACTGCCCGGCCACGGATTGAACGGGATCAGGTTGATCTTCGCCGGGATGCCGGACAAGAGCCGCACCAGCGCCTTGGCGTCGGCGAGCGAATCGTTCACGTCCTTGAGCATCACGTATTCGAAGGTGATGCGGCGCGCGTTGGAGAGGCCCGGATAGTTGCGGCAGGCCTCGAGCAGCTCGTTGATGGGATATTTGCGGTTGAGTGGCACGAGCTCGTTGCGCAGATCGTCGCGCACGGCGTGCAGCGAGACCGCCAGCATGGTGCCGATCTCGGCCCCGGCACGCGCGATCATCACCT
>DASPZC010000191.1:0-4376 GCA_035636455.1 Xanthobacteraceae bacterium | reverse complement strand
GCAGCCACCAATAGAGCGCGTCGTAAAGCTCGCGCTTTTGCTCCACGGTGCGACAGTCGAACCGCCGGTCCTCGTCATCGATGACGAGGCCGATGCGGTCGTTCGTAGCGATCACCGCTTCCAGCGCCAGCCACCACAACTCGCCCAGCCGGTCGGGGAAGCTGGTCGGCACGTATATCGCGAACGGCGCCGCCTGTTTCTTGAGGATCGGATAGGCGTAGGCGAGGTTGTCGCGATAGCCGTCGTCGAACGTCAGGCATGCGAAGCGCCGCTTGAAATTGCCCTCGACCAGCCGCCGGTGCATCTCGTCGAGGCTGACGAGGTCGATCCCGGCATCCCGCATGCGCACGATCACCGCCTCGAGAAAGGATGGGGTGACCTCGAGCAGCCGGTTGGGCTGGAACGCCTGGCGCCGGCGCGGGCGCACATGATGCAGCGTGAGGATTGCGCCGATGCCACCGACGAACGGCCGCATCCACCAATGCGAGCCGCTGAAGTACAGCGCCTCGAGCCCGGTGCGCAGCATCGCCTGCTTCAAGCCGCTCAAGCTCGCGCCCTCGCCTTTCGGCCGCCGATCATGCTGGCGCACCCTTGAGAAATGTTAAAGCGGGATCGGAGCCGGGAGACGCACTTCGGTGTGAGCGTCAGCCGCGAGGGCGGCAGCCGTGCCTTCAAGCCGCGACGGCGTGATCCGCCTGCGCGCCATCCGGCAAGGGCGGCGGCACGTCGAACACCGCCACATCGGCAAAGCCGACGCCCAGGAGCCGATCGCGCGCGGCCGACGCCTCCGCGTGCGGCATGCCGGGCGCCACCAGGACGGCCCGCGGCGCGCCGCGCAGCAGCGGCTCCGGCGGATGCTCGGACAGCACCCCGGCATCGATCACCACGTGATCATAGGTGCGGCCGAGCGCGTCGAGCGTGACGGCAAGCCGTTCCGAGGCGAGGATCGCCGGGCCGTCCGGGCCGGCACGGCCGGCCGCGACCACGTGGACGCGTGACGCGCCGTCGCGGCTGATGATGGCGCCGAACGACGCGCCGCCGCGCACCAGGTCGGCTATTCCGGGCGCAGCCGGATCGGCCGCGAACGCCGCAAGGTTCGGATGGGCGAAGGCGAGGTCGACCAGCACCACGCGCGCGTGCTTGCCGAGTTCGCGCGCCAGCGCGAGCGCGGTGAGCGTCGTTCCTATGTGGCGCGCGGCGCCCGCCACCACGATGCGTTTGCCCGCCTCGCCGGCGAGCGCGCCAGCAAGCTCGGCAATCGCCTGCTCGGAGGCGGACGCCGGTGCCTCGGCCGCGACGGGCGCGACATCCGGGCCGACCTCGGCCATGTGCGGCTCCGCCCGCCCCGCGAACGCGTGCTCATCCAACTCCGGCGCCAAGGGCGCCTCCCGGTATACGGCGCCCGCCATCAGCTCGCCGGTGGCGATGAAGCCCGCCGCGATGAGCAGGGTCGCCAGGCTCGCGATCAGCACGATCGGCACCTTCTTGGGGAAGAACGGCGTGTTGGACACGATCGCGCGCGAGATGACGCGCACGTCGGAAGGCACGGCGCCGAGATTCTCGCGCGAGGTGATCTCGCGATATTTGGCGAGATAGGATTCGAGGAGGTCGCGCTGCGCCTTGGCCTCGCGCTCGAGCGCGCGCAGCTGGATGTCCTGCTCGTTGGTCGACGCCGCCTGCTGCTTGAGCTGATCGAGGTTGCTGCCCAGCGTCTCGACCCGCGAGCCGGCGATGCGCGCATCGTTCTCGAGCGACCGCGCCAGCCGTTCGCCTTCCCCCTTGATCTGTCGCTCGAGGTCGGCGATCTGTGCCTTGAGTTCCTTGATGCGCGGATGGTTGTCGAGCAGCGTCGATGACTGCTCGGCGAGCTGGCCACGCAAGGTCGCGCGCTGCTCGCCAAGCCGGCGGATCAGCTCGGAATTGAGGAAGTCGGCCGATTCGAGCGATTGGCCGGATTTCAGCGTCTCGCGGATGAAGCGCGCCCTCGCCTCCGCGTCCGCCTTCTGCGAGCGCGCCGCGGCGAGCTGCGAGTTCAGCTCGCCGAGCTGTTGGTTCGACAGGGTCGTGTTGTTGGTGCCGACGAACAGGTTCGATTTCGCCCGAAAGCCTTCGACCTTGGCCTCGGCGTCGGCGAGCTTTTGGCGCAGCACCTCGACCTCGCCGGCGAGCCAGCGGCCGGCCGCGCGGGTCTCCTCCTGCCGGGTGGCAAGCTGCAGCGCGACGAAATCGTCGACCACCGTGTTCGCCGCTCGCGCCGCCAGATCCGGATCGAACGACTGGAATTCCACCGCGAACACCCGCGACTTGTCGACCGGGTAGACGTTCAGGCGGTCGTAATAGGCATCGAGCACCCGTTCCTCCGGCGTCATGCGCAGCGGATCCTTGGCGACGCCGACAAGCTGGAGCACCTGGGCGATCGGATTGATGCCGGGCAGGACCGGATCGAATTCCGCAAGCTCGCCGAGCTTGAGCTGCCGGATCACCTGCCGCGCTAGATCGCGCGAGAGCGCAAGCTGTACTTTGCTGGTGACCGCCTCCTGGTCGACCACCGCCCGGTCGCGGTCGCCCGTCTTCTCGGCCTCGGGGCGCAGGAAAACGTTTTCGCGGCCTTCGATCAGGACGCGCGATTCGGACTTGTATCGCGGGGTGATCAGATTGACCGAAACGGCGGCCAGCGCCGCCACGATCAGCGCCGGCGCCAGCAGCCACCACTTCCTGCGCCACAGCGCCCGGCCGATCGCGCCCACTTCGAGCACGCGATCCGAGGTGACCCCCGGATCGATGTCCGGCCCAGCCGACACCGCACCTACTCGCATCGCCGACTCCGTACCGTACGCACCACGCGTTCGCCTCATGAAAGCCGATTATGGTTGCCGGCCCGTTAATTTTCCCGCCCCGGCGCCCCGGAGTGAGATTTTATTAACCATACGCGGCCTTAATCGCCGGTGCGGTTGCCGCCTCGGGGTCACGGATTCGTTGCATGCGGGCACGCTGCCTCATCATTGCCGCCATCGCCGCGCTTGCGCTCGCGGCCTGCGTGCGCCATCCGCCGGTGCTGGGGCCGGTGCCCGACCCCGCCGGGCCATACGTCCTCGATTCGGGCGACAAGCTGCGCGTGGTCGTGTTCGGCCAGGAGGGATTGAGCAACTCCTACGCGGTCGACGCCGGCGGCAAGATCACCATGCCGCTGATCGGCCCGGTGCCGGCACGCGGGCTGACCACCGTCGAACTCACGCATTCGGTCGCCGCCAAGCTGCAGCAGGGCTACGTGCGCGAACCGCACGTCGCGGTCGAGGTCGAGGTCTATCGGCCGTTCTTCGTCCTGGGCGAAGTTCTGCTGCCCGGGCAGTTTCCGTTCGTGCCGAACCTGACCGCGGAGGGTGCGGTGGCGATCGCCGGCGGATTTTCACCGCGCGCGCTGCGCGGCCCGATCGAGCTGCACCGGCCGGTCGAGGGCGGAATCTCCGTCGGCTCGGTCCCGCTCAACTACCCGGTCCGCCCCGGCGACACGATCGTGGTCGCCGAGCGGTGGTTCTAGATTTCTCGAGGACATGTCCGACGCCTCATTCCGTGACCCATGGATAAGGTCGGGCGGCCCCTCGCCATCCTGCATGTCTTCCGCGCCCCGGTCGGCGGCCTGTTTCGGCACGTCGTCGATCTGGTGCACGGCCAGGCGGCGCGCGGCCACCGCGTCGGCATCGTCGCGGACGCGACCACCGGCGGCGAGCGTGCCGAAGCCGTGCTCGCAGAGCTCAAGCCGCTGCTCGCGCTTGGGATCGCCCGTCTGCCGATGAGCCGCCATCTCGGCCCGAGCGATTTTGCCGCCGTCCTCCGCGTGCGCCGCCTGCTCGATCAAACCGGCGCCGACGTTGTGCACGGACACGGCGCCAAGGGCGGCGCCTATGCGCGCCTGACCGGCGGCCGCGCGGCGCGCGCCTACACGCCGCACGGCGGCACGCTCCACTTCGACCCGCGCTCGCCGCTCGGTCTCCTCTATCTGCGGCTCGAGCGTTTCCTGATGCCCCGCACCGACCTCATCCTGTTCGAGAGCGCCTATGCGCGCGATCTCTTTCACGCGCGTATCGGCGCGGCGCCCGCGCTCGAGCGCGTCGTCCACAACGGCCTGGCCGCGGCCGAGTTCGCGCCCGTGGCACCGGCCGCGGACGCGGCCGATATCGTGTTCGTGGGCGAGCTGCGCACGCTCAAGGGCGTCGACGTGCTGATCGAGGCGCTCGCGCTCGTCGCCGTCTCCGGCCCGCCAGTCAGCGCGACCATCGTCGGCAGCGGGCCCGACGCCGATGCGCTCGCGTCGCTCGCGCGCACGCGCGGCATCGCCGCCCATGTGAAGTTCGCGGGCGCAATGCCGGCGCGGCAAG
>DASPZC010000190.1:0-2614 GCA_035636455.1 Xanthobacteraceae bacterium | reverse complement strand
CTCGCGGTTCGAGCGGCACATGTGCTCGATCGCGGCCATGACCCAGCGCGCCTTCGCCTTCGCGCGCATGTCGGCGGCCAGGATGGTGCCGGTGCCCAGCGGCTTGGTAAGAATAAGGGCGTCGCCCGGCCGCATGCCGGCCTTGCGCAGCACCGCCTCGCGCGGCACCAGGCCGTTGACCGCGAAGCCGAGCGCCAGCTCCGCCCCCTCGCTGGTGTGGCCGCCGACCAGCGCGCAGTTCGCCTCGCGCAGCACCTCGTTGGCGCCCAGCATCATCATTTCGAGGTCGGCCTCGACCTTGGCCTCGAGCCCATAGGGCACGGCGGCGACGGCGAGCGCGGTCTGCGGCGCCGCGCCCATGGCGTAGATGTCGCCGAGCGCATGGTTGGCGGCGATCCGGCCGAACAGATAGGGGTCGTCGATCATGGCGCGGAAATTGTCGACGGTGTGGACCGAGAGCAGCGGGCCGCCGGTGTCGACCACCGCCGCGTCGTCCGGCGCGTCGAGACCGACGACGACGTCCGCGCGCTCGGCGGGAGCCACCCGGCCGAGCGCCCGCGACAGCACGGTCGCCCCGACCTTGGCGCCGCAGCCGCCGCACCGCATGGCGAGCGCGGAGATGTCCGCAATGGCGGCCGCATCGGCGACCGGGTTTTTCGCGCGCGACGCCGCGGCCATGTCGGGCAGTTCGTTGAACTTGCGCATGAAGCGCCGGTCGATCCAATCCTTGAGCCGCCACACCCAATGCCCGCCGAAGCTCACGCCGTTGCGCGCGCCGACCGCGTATCTGTCGCCGGTGGTGACGAGATAGAGCGCGTCGCGCTGCGGTCGGTATGGACGCGCAGCCGCCCCGGTCGCGATGCGCCTGATGTTGCGGGCGAGCGGCGAACCCTCGCGCACCGCGTACACGCCGGATTTCGGCAGGTCGTAGCCGATGACCGAGGCGGCGTCGCCGGCGGCGAAGACCTCCGGATGCGAGACGGAGTTGAGCGCCGGCGTGACCCGCACGAAGCCGCGCGCGTCGAGCGCAAGGCCGGTCTCGCGCAGCCAGCCGGCGGGCGCCGCCTGGGTCGTCCACAGGATTTCGTCGAGCGCGATCGCCGGCCCGTTGTCGAGATGGATCAGGCGCTCCTCGACCTTGACCACGTGCGCGCCGGTGACGACGCGGATGCCGCGATCCTCGCACACGGCGCGGAACCGCCGGCGCATCGCGGCCGGGAACGTCGGCAGAAGCTCGTCCGACGCCGCAACGATGGTGAAGGACAGGCGGTGCGGATCGCCGCCGTTCGCCGCCACGTCGCGCTTGAGGCGCCGCTCGACCGAGAGCAGCAGCTCGACTCCGCCGGCGCCCGCGCCGACGACGCCGATGCGCGCGTGCCCCTTCGCGGCGAGCACGCGTTCGCGCAGCGCCTCGAACCGCTTGAGGAAGCCGTCGATCGGCTTGACCGGGATGGCATGGCTTGCCGCGCCCGGAACGTCGTACACGTTGGGCGTCGACCCGACGTCGATCGACAGCAGATCATAGGGCACCGGCGGGCGGTTCCGGCACATGACGCGGCGGTTCGCGAGATCGAGCCCGATCGCCTCGTCCTGGTAGAGTCGGGCGCCGGCGAAGCGCGCCAGCGGTCCAGTGTCGATATGCGCGTCGTCGACGCCGTAGGTGCCGGCGATCAGCCCGGGCAGCATGCCGGAATAGGGCGTGTGCACTTCCCGGGTGATGAGCGTGAAGCGCACGCCGGGCAGGGGATCCATCCCGAACATGCGCAGGACGCCCACATGCGCGTGACCGGCGCCGAGCAGCACCACGTCCTTGATGACGGGGATCGTCGGCGTCACGGCGCGGGGTCCCTCACTTCGGGTCGACCGGAGCGGCGGAGAGCCGCGTCGGCATGGTGTCGATGCGCAGCGCCCGGCGCAGCCGGCGCGAGAGCACATCGACCGCCATTGAAAGCAGCGCCATGGCGAAGATCAACAGCACGGCGACGTCGAGCTTCAGCTCGGAGATCGCCGCGTCCACGTAGAAGCCGAGCGTCGCCACGCCGAGGATGCCGAAGATCGCGCTCTCGCGCAGGATGATCTCCCAGCGATAGAGCACATAGGCGAGGAACTGCCCGTAGAGCCGCGGCACGGTCTCGTAGAAATAAAGATCGACGCCCTTCGGCGCGTCCGGCCGATAGTCCAGCACGTCGGCGTGGCGGCCCATGAGGTAGCCGACGATCGCCCCGTTGTGCAGCGCCAGCGCCACGATCGCCGGCAACATCGAGGGGCCGAGCAGCTGCAGCAGCACGTAGGCCAGCATGTATTCCGGGGTCGACCGCACGACGACGAGAACGACGCGCCCCAGCGGCTTGCCGAGGCGTCCGGAGAACCGCTCGCAGATGATGGGAAAGAGCCCGAGCGCCAGTGCCGCCATGCCGACCATGGCGATCTGCGCCAGCACCAGGGTCTGCACCACGCCCGGCCCGATTTGATTTTTCGCGATCGGCCACGGCCAGGCGGCGAAGCGGCCCCAGGTATCGAGCGCGAAGATATCGCCGCCGCGCAGCGGCCGCGGCACGATCTCGCCGAAGAACCGCGAAAAATTCGCCCAGATCGACCCGCCGCCGACGCCGTC
>DASPZC010000189.1:0-18946 GCA_035636455.1 Xanthobacteraceae bacterium | reverse complement strand
TAGCGGCGCGCCACGTCGTCGTCGTGGATCTTGTTCTCGGAGGCGAGCGCCGTGTTGTAGGCCTCGACCCGATAGGGGACGGCTTCGATCGTGCGCATGGCCGGTGTCCTGCGTTTGGGCCTCGCATCGTAGCGTCGGCGGCCGGCGGTTCCAGCGCGATCTTGAAGGCGCGGTCGACCTGGGCTAAACATCGATGCGGCGGGGCCGTCGGCGGTCGCCCCGTATTTCCAAGGCTCGCAGGCCCAAGCACCGCCTCCTTCGTGGACGGAGGAGGCCTATGTTCACCGCACACACCGCCGCGCCCAACAAGACCGATATGCGGGCCGAGCCTCGCCACGGCGTGACCCGTGGCGAGGCCCTGCGGGTCTGGCTGCGCGTGGCGCTGCTCAGCTTCGGCGGGCCCGCCGGCCAGATCGCGGTGATGCACCGCATCCTGGTCGACGAGAAGCGCTGGATCTCCGACAGCCGGTTCCTGCACGCGCTCAACTATTGCATGCTGCTGCCGGGACCGGAGGCGCAGCAGCTCGCGACCTATGTGGGCTGGCTGATGCACCGCACCGCCGGCGGCCTGATTGCCGGCGGCCTGTTCATCGTGCCCGGCATCGTCTCGATTCTGGCGCTGAGCTACATCTACGCGGCGTACGGCAAGGTCGGCTTCGTCGCCGCCTTGTTCTCCGGCCTCAAGGCCGCGGTGCTGGCGATCGTGCTGGAGGCGGTCTTCCGGGTCGGCAAGCGGGCGCTCAAGAACGCGATCATGGTCGCGCTGGCGGCGCTCGCCTTCATCGGCATCTTCTTCTTCGGCGTTGCATTCCCCATCATCATCCTGGCGGCGGCGCTGATCGGCTTCGTCGGCATACGGCTGCGGCCGCAAGCGTTCGCGGGCGGCGGGCATGGCGGCAAGGGCGGCGACAAGGCCGTCCTCGACAGCCTGCTCGGCGAGGAGCTGCCGGCGCATGCGCGGCCGAGCGTCGCGCGTTCGCTGCGCGTGTCGGCGATCTGGCTGGCGCTGTGGCTCGTGCCGGTGATCGTCCTGTTGGCGAGCCTCGGCACCGCGAACGTGTTCAGCCAGATCGCGATCTTCTTCAGCAAGATGGCGCTGGTGACGTTCGGTGGCGCCTACGCGGTGCTCGCCTACGTGGCCCAGGAGGCGGTCCAGTATTATCACTGGCTGCAGCCGGGCGAGATGCTCGACGGCCTCGGCATGGCGGAAACGACGCCGGGACCGCTGATCATGGTGCTGCAGTTCGTCGGCTTCATGGCGGCGTTCCGCGATCCCGGATCGCTCCCGCCCATGCTGGCCGGCACGCTCGGAGGCCTGCTCGCCACCTGGGTCACGTTCACGCCGTGCTTCCTGTGGATCTTTCTCGGCGCCCCGTTCATCGAGCGGCTGCGCGGCAACAAGGCGCTGAGCGCGGCGCTCTCGGCGATCACCGCCGCGGTGGTCGGCGTGATCCTCAACCTGGCGATCTGGTTCGCCGTCAACACGGTCTTTCGCCAGGTGCAGCCGGTCCGCGGTTACGGCTTCGCGTTCGATGCCCCGGTGCTGTCGAGCGTCGATCCCTGGGCGCTGGCGCTCGCCGCGGCGGCGGTGGCCGCGGTGTTCTGGTTCAAGGCCGGGATGATCCAGACGCTCGTCGCCTGCTCGCTGGTCGGCGTCGTGCTCCATCTCGCCGGCGTCGTTTAGAGCATGATCCCGAAAAGTGGATTCCGGTTTTCGGAAAAGATCATGCTCCAACAATAAGCGAGACGTAGTCACGGCTCCGCCCGTACCGCGCTCTCGTGCCACCGGCGCAGGATCAGGTGCGAGAGCAGCGACAGGATGAAGAAGATCGCGATGCCGGCGATCGACAGCAGCAGCAGCGCGGCGAACAAGCGCGGGATGTTGAGGCGGTAGCCGGACTCGACAATGCGGAACGCGAGGCCGGAGCCGGCCCCGGCCGTTCCTGCGGCCATTTCGGCGACCACCGTGCCGATCAGGGAGAGCCCGCCGGCGATGCGCAGTCCGCCCAGCATGTAGGGCAGCGCCGCCGGAAGCTTGAGATTGAACAGAATCTGCGCGCGCGAGGCGCCGTAGAGCGCGAACAGCTCGACCAGGTTGCGGTCGACCGAGCGCAGTCCGAGCGTGGTGTTGGCGAGCACCGGGAAGAACGCCACGATCCAGGCGCAGGCGAGCACGGCGGCCGGCTGCGGCAGATAGATCAGGAGTAACGGTGCGATCGCGACGATCGGCGTCACCTGGAGGATCACCGCGTAGGGATAAAGCGCATACTCGATGATCCGCAGCTGATTGAACAGCACCGCAAGTGCGATACCCCCGGCCCCCGCCAGCAGCAGCGCCTCGAACGTCGTCACGAGCGTCGAGGCGAGCGAGGTCGACAGCACCGGCCAATCCGCCACCAGAGTCGCGACGACGAGGCCGGGGCCGGGAAGGATATAGGGCGGGATCGCGTTGACCCGGACGATCACGTCCCAGGCAATCACGACGATCGCCAGAACGACGATTGGCAGCGCGATGCGCAGCGCGCCTTCGCGCCGGCTGCGCTCGGGCGGCTCACGCTTCTCCATCGGATCGACGCCGCTCATGCGCCGCCTCCCGCCATGGCGTCGGCCAGGGCCTGCGACACGCGCCGGCAGAAGCCGGCATATTCGGGCGAGGTGCGGAAGCTTTCGTTGCGCGGGTAGGGGGCGTCGATCGCGATCTCGGCGAACACGCGGCCCGGGCGCGGCGTCATCACCACCACGCGGTTCGACAGGAAGACCGACTCGAACACCGAATGAGTGACGAACACCACGGTCTTGCCGAGTGCCTGCCACAGCCGCAGCAGGTCGTTGGCGAGGCGGAAGCGGGTGATCTCGTCGAGCGCCGCGAACGGCTCGTCCATCAACAGCAGCGCAGGTTTTGTCACGAGCGCGCGGGCGATCGATACGCGCATCTTCATGCCGCCGGACAGCTCGCGCGGATAGGCGGCGGCGAACTCGGCAAGCCCGACGCCGCCGAGCGCCTCCTCGACGCGCGGGGCGGCGGCGGTGCGGGCGAGCCCGGCAAGCTTGAGCGGCAGATGCACGTTGCCGGACACGGTCGCCCACGGCATCAGCGTGGGCTCCTGGAACACGAAGCCGATGGCGCGGCGCCTCGCCCCGCGGCCGTCCTGCGCCCCGTCGCTCCATTCGATCGCGCCGGCCGTCGGCGCGGCGAGCCCGGCGATCAGCCGCAACGCCGTCGACTTGCCGCACCCGGACGGTCCGAGCAACGTCACGAACTCGCCCGGGCGCACCGCGAGATCGAATCGATCGAGCGCGACGACCGCGTTGGCGAACGTCTTGCCGACCCGGCGCAGCGCGACGATTGATGGCGCTGACGAAGAGGGGACAGCGTCGCTCATGGGCGCGCCCACCTCTCCCCGCGTGCGGGGAGAGGTCGACGCGAGAAGCGCGTCGGGTGAGGGGGCGGCTGAGGAAAGCGCGCACTCGCAGAGGCCCCCTCACCCCAACCCTCTCCCCGCAAGCGGGGAGAGGGAGCCCGCGCGCGTCTCAAGTTCATCTCTACTTCTTCGGCCTCAAGTCCAGCCCGATGCCCTTGTTGACGAACTGCAGCGTGTAGGCCTTGCGCACGTCGAGGTTCGCCGGCACGACCTTCGCCCGCACCATCTTGTCGAAGAAGCTCTTCACCCGCGCGTCGGTCATCGCGCCGACGCCGAGCCGCTCGGCGTCGCCGGAATCGACAATGCCGTATTCCTTGAGCTTGGCGACCGAATAGGCCAGCACGTCGTCGGTCATTTCCGGATTGTCGCGCTTGATCATCGCGTTGGCGGCCTTGTTGTCGTGATAGATGTAATTCATCCAGCCGATGATCGAGGCTTCGACGAAGCGGCGCACGAGATCGGGCTGCTTCTCCACCAGCTCGCGCCGCGTCTCGATCAGGGTCGAGTAGGTGTCGAAGCCGTAGTCCGCCAGCAAAAAGATCTTCGGCTTGAATCGGCCCGCGCGTTCGACCGCATAGGGCTCGGAGGTGACGTAGCCCTGCATGGCGACGCGCTTGTCGGCGAGAAACGGCTGCGGATTGAACGTGTAGGGCTTGACCTGCTCCTCGCGGAAACCGAAATCCGCCTTCATCCACTGGAAATAGGTGGCAAGCCCCTCGTTCGAGACCAGCAGCGTGAGCTTCTTCAAATCCTCGAACCGCTCGATGCCCTGGTCGGGATGCGCAAGCAGGACCTGCGGGTCCTTCTGGAACAGGGCGGCGACGCTGATGGTCGGCACGCTCTGGGCGACCGCGTCGAACGCCTGCAGCAGGTTGGCGCTGAGAAAGAAGTCGATCTTGCCGACCGGCAGCAGGATGCGGTTGTTGACGTTGGGGCCGCCCGGCACGATCGTGACGTCGAGCCCATGGCGCCGATAGGTGCCGTCGGCGAGCGCCTGATAGAAGCCGCCGTGCTCGGCCTCGGCCACCCAGTTGGTGCCGAAGCGGACCTTGTCGAGCTGCTGGGCGTTGCCAGTCGCGATCGTCAGGGCGGCAACAATCCCCGCCAGAGCCGTGCGCCGCACGTATTGCATCAGCGTCATTCCGTAGGCCCTCCCGCATTCCCGGGCCGCGAAGTTAAGCGAGCGGCGCGCGCTTGCCCAGCCGTTCTCCGAGCCCTAGGTTGCCGGCGGAGCGACCGCGATGCCCTTGAAGCGCAATTGGGTCGACATGACCTGGGAGGATTTTGCGGGCGCCGACACGGCGGCGTGGATCGCGGTGTTGCCCCTGGCGGCGGTCGAGCAGCACGGGCCGCATCTGCCGCTCGGCACCGACGCTTTCATCGCCGACGCCTATCTCGCCCGCGCCCGCGAATTGCTGCCCGAGGCGCTGCCGGTGACTTTTCTGCCGCTGCAGGCGGTCGGCACCTCGACCGAGCACCGGGCCTTTCCCGGAACCCTCACCCTGAGCGCCGAGACGTTCGTGCGGGCTGTCACGGAGACGGCCGAGAGCGTGCATCGCGCCGGTGTCCGCAAGCTCGTCATCGCCAACGGCCACGGCGGCAACGTGGCCGCTCTCGATCTCGTCGCGCTCGACCTGCGCGTGCGCCTCGGGATGCTCGCGGTGACGTGCTCGTTTGCCCATCTCGGCTATCCGGACGGCGTGTTCTCGCCCGAGGAAACGACGCACGGCATTCACGGCGGCGACATCGAGACGTCGATGATGCTCGCCGCACGGCCGGAACAGGTGCGCACCGAGCGCGCCCAAAACTTTGCGCCGGCGAGCGTCGCGCTCGAGCGCGAGTTCAAATGGCTTGGTGCCGGCGCGCCCGCCGGCTTCGGCTGGATGAGTCAGGACCTCAATCCCTCCGGCGCCATCGGCGACGCCACCTTGGCCAAGGCCGCCAAAGGCGAGGCGGCGATCGCCTACGGCGCGAAGGCTTTTGTCGAATTGCTCGGCGAGGTCCACCGGTTCGACCTGACCCGGCTCGGCAGTGGGCCGGTCGAATGACGGCGTCTCGGAAAGCTGCAAAGTAGGCAAAAAGGATCCGGATCGATGTCGATCGAGCTTTATCTCGCCTATGTTCTCGCCTGTGCGGCGGTGACCGCGGTCCCCGGCCCCATGGTGACGCTCATCGTCGCCAACAGCGTCACCCACGGGGCGCGCGCCGGACTGCTCAACGTGGCCGGCGGGCAGCTCGGGCTTCTGCTGATGACGGCCGTTCTCACCGTCGGGCTCGCCTCGATCATCGCGACCATGGGTTTCTGGTTCGATTGGCTGCGGCTTGCCGGCGCCGCCTATCTGGTCTGGCTCGGCTGGAAACTGTTGCGCACCTCCGGAGCATTGAATGCGCCCGGCCGCGCGCCGGCGCCGCGCGGCGGCTTCTTCCTGCAGGGTTTTTTGGTGATGATGAGCAATCCCAAGGCGCTGCTGTTCTTCGGCGCCTTCATTCCCCAGTTCGTCGACCCGGCCGGCAACTACCTCCGGCAGATCGCGCTCCTGGGCGTCACCATGATCGCGGTCGGCACCGTGTCCGACGGCGCCTACGCGGTCCTGACCGGACGGGCCGGCGCGCTCATCTCGCGGCGGCGCGTGCGCCTCGTCTCCCGCGTCGGCGGCGCCTGCCTGATCGGCGGCGGCGTCTGGCTGGCCCTGGCGCGGGCGCGGTAGGTTTCACTGCTCAAACCGATCGACGAACCACTTCAAAATTTTCATCCAGATCTCGTCCTTGCCGACCTGGTCCTCGATGCCGTGCTCGAGATTTGGATTGTCGTTGACTTCCATCACCACGAAGCCGTGGTCGGTCTGCTTGATGTCGACGCCGTAGAACCCCTCGCCGATCGGCTTGGCGGCGCGCACCGCGACGTCGATGACCTCCGGCGGCGCCTGATCGACCTCGAAGGTGCGAAAGCCCCCCTCGTGCGAGGAGCCGTCGGGCCGGTACTTGACGATCTGCCAGTGCCCGCGCGCCATGCGGTACTGGCACACGAACAGCGGCTCGCCGCCGAGCATGCCGACCCGCCAGTCGAACTCGGTCGGCAGGAATTTCTGCGCCAACAGGAGGTCCGTCTCCTCGAACAGCTCGTCGGCGATACGCCTGAATTCCTCGAGCGAGTTGACCTTGTGGACGCCGCGCGAGAACGAGCCGTCGGGGATCTTCACCACCAGGGGCAGGCCGAGCTCGTCGATCGCCTTCGTAAGGTCGGCGCCTTCGATCAGCATGACGGTCGGCGGCATCGGCACCTGGTTCGAGCCGAGCAGCTCCATCAGAAACACCTTGTTGGTGCAGCGGATCATCGACATGGGGTCGTCGATGACCGGCATGCCCTCCTGCCAGGCGCGCCGGGCGAAGCGGTAGGTGTGGTTGTCGATCGAGGTCATCTCGCGGATGAACAGGCCGTCGTATTCGGCCAGCTCGTCGAGCTGCCGCCGGGTGATCGGCTCGACGTCGACGGACAATCTTTCGGCGATGCGGGCGAAATGCTTGAGCGAGGCGACCGAGGAGGGCGGGACCTTCTCGTTCGGGTCGTGCAGCACCGCGAGGTCGTATTTGGCGACGCTGCGCCCCTTGGGGTCGCGCCATTCCCGCTTGGTGTGCTGGTGCAGGCAGTCGCGGAAGAACAAAGCCTCGCCGTTCGCCAGCCGGGTGATGGTGCGCGGGCGGACGCGGTCGATCGACAGCCATTGGCCGGGCTCGACCGTGACCTCGAGGGCCGGGCAGCGGAACCAGTCGAACAGCAGGCGGCCGAACGAATCGAACCGCGGCTCGTTCGATAGGCCGAAGCAGACCAGGAACTTGATCTCCCCTTCCGGCTGGTAGTCCGCCTTGCGGGCGCACTTGTTCAGCTCTTCCTCGAGGTCGGGCAGCGCGTGCTCATAGAGCTTGGCCTAGCGCAGCTCCAGCATGGTCTCGACCGTGGGCACCACGCGGTGCCCGCGCGCCTCCGCCAGCAGCGAGGCGTAGTAGCCCTTGGACTGATAGGCGTAGGAGCGCGACAGGTTGACGAGCTTGGGCCGGCCGACATCGAACAGTTTCGGCCGGGCGAGGTACTCGCTCGTCGTGATCACCTTGTGGGGGGTGTCCGCGTTGGGCAGGTCCTTGGGCTGGTCGACGAGAATGACCCAGCCGGTCATTGCACAGGTCCCTTTCTGATGAGGATCGCCGCGCGCAACTCCTCGCGGCCGAACCGTGTCATGCGCTCGAACATGTTGGACGGCACCGCATAGGTCTCGGCGGCCGCGCGCACGATCGCGACCGCGCCCTCATCGAATGCCGCCAACAGGGCCGATTCGGCAAGGGGGGTCGTGCGGATGCGGATACCAAGCTCGCGCGCCTCGCGCTGGAACGCCTGCTGGGCGAGCCGCATCACCCGCTTCTTGTCTTCGGCGCCGACCGTCTCGACGAAATAGGGGCCGGGGCGGCTCACGTGGATTTCCGGGTAGAGGCCGCGCCGCCGGGCGGCGCCGTCGCGAGGCCGCGCAGCCGCGGCGCCAGCCGCTTCTCGAACCGCAGGGCGTGACCGTGGTCGCCGTAATAATCGAAGTGGCGGCCGAACATGGCGTAGCCGGACTTCCTGTACCGGGCGATCGCCGCGGCATTGTTCTCGTGCACCTCGAGCCGCAGCACGCCGCGCCCGCGCCCGATCGCGGCCTCCTCGGCGGCGGCGAGCAGCCGCACCCCGACGCCGCGGCGGCCCGCCTCCGGCGCTACCGCGATCGAGTAGAGCCGCGCAATGCCGCTGCCGGCACGGAACAGCACCAGCGCGTAGCCCGCGAGCGTCTCGCCATGCACGGCGATGATCAGCGCCGCCGCAGGGGAGTGGAGAAAGCGGCGAAAGCCGCGGCGCGCGATGCGGTCGGTCGCGAACAGCCGCTTCTCGAGCGCGGCGAGCGCATCGAGATCGAGGGGCTCGGCCGGGCGAATGCGGATGTCGGAAGCGGGGTGGTGTGCCAGCGCCGGCTGCATCGCGGGCGAATATGGGTTGGTATCGGCGCGCTTCGCAAGAGATGTTGCACGCTCGCGCAATCCCGCGGTCCGAATGGCGGCTGTCCGCATGGCGGGCGTCCTGGACAGGACAAATCTGTTACAATATAACACGCGCGACCAAAACCGATCCGCAGTCCCGACGGTTGTCGCCACCATGTCCACGCTCCGCCATTCGCACGGCGACGCGCCGCACGAGCCGGCGACGATCTCGCCGTCGATCCTGCGGCTGTCCGCCTGGGAGCGGCTCGCGGCCGTGGCGGTGCTGATCGCGATCCTGTGGGGGGCGGTCCATTGGGCGATATCGTGATGGCCCCGGCGCTGCAATTCTCCGACCTCACCCTGGGCTACGACCGCCATCCGGCCGTGCATCACCTCGACGGCGCGGTCGACAAGGGCGCGCTCCTTGCCGTGGTCGGGCCGAACGGAGCCGGCAAGTCGACCCTGTTCAAGGGCATCGTCGGCACGCTGCGGCCGCTCGCCGGGCGCATCGAGCGCGGCGGCCTCAAGCTGCGCGACATCGCCTACCTGCCGCAGATCGCCGACATCGACCGCACCTTCCCGATCAACGTCTACGACATGGTGTCGATGGGGCTGTGGCGGCGCGCCGGCTTGTTCGGCGGCGTCGGCCGCAAGGAGCGCGAGGACATCGAGAAGGCGATCGCCGCGGTCGGCCTGCTCGGCTTCGAGGACCGGCCGATCTCGACGCTGTCGGGCGGCCAGATGCAGCGGACCCTGTTCGCCCGGCTGCTGCTGCAGGACGCCGACCTGATCGTGCTCGACGAGCCGTTCAGCGCAGTCGACGCCAAGACCGCGGCCGACCTGTTCGATCTGGTCGGGCGCTGGCACAAGGAGGAGCGCACCGTGCTGGCCGCGCTGCACGACCTCGACCTGGTGAAGTCGCATTTTCCGCAGGCGCTGCTGCTCGCGCGCACGCCGGTCGCCTGGGGCGACACCGTCGAGGTGCTCACGCCGGAGAACCTGCTCAAGGCGCGCCGCATGTGCGAGGCGTTCGACGACCACGCCGCCGAATGCGCGGCCTGACTTTTCCCTCTCCCCGCTTGCGGGGAGAGGGTCGGGGTGAGGGGGCCTCTGCGGTTGCGCATTGTCCTCCAACGCCCCCTCACCCGACGGCCTTCGGCCGTCGACCCCGGATCAAGTCCGGGGCAGGCTCTCTCCCCGCGAGCGGGGAGAGGTGAAAGCAAGAGATCGCATGCTCTACGACACGTTCATCGGCCCGTTCGTCGAGTTCGAGTTCATGCGCCGGGCGCTGGTCGGCGCGTTCGCGCTCGCGCTCGGCGCCGGCCCGGTCGGCGTGTTCCTCATGCTGCGCCGCATGAGCCTGGTCGGCGACGCGATGGCGCACGCGATCCTGCCGGGAGCGGCGATCGGCTTCCTGCTGCACGGCCTCGACCTCATCGCCATGACGGCGGGCGGGCTCGTGGCGGGCTTCGTGGTCGCGTTCGCCGCCGGCCTCGTGGCGCGCGTCACCGAGCTCAAGGAGGACGCCTCGCTCGCGACGTTCTATCTCGTCTCGCTCGCGCTCGGCGTGATGATCGTCTCGGTCCGCGGCACCAATCTCGACCTGCTGCACGTGCTGTTCGGCACCGTGCTCGCGCTCGACGACCCGACGCTGCTGCTGATCGCCGCCATCGCCAGCGTCACGCTCGTGGTGCTGGCGCTGATCTATCGGCCGCTGGTGCTCGAATGCGTCGACCCCGGCTTCCTGCGCTCGGTCAGCGGCGCTGGCGCGCCCGCGCATCTCGCCTTCCTCGGCCTCGTCGTGCTCAATCTGGTCGGCGGCTTCCATGCGCTCGGCACCCTGCTCGCCGTCGGCATCATGATGCTGCCCGCCGCCACCGGCCGCTTCTGGGCGCGCGACATCACCACCATGATTTTCATCGCGGTCGTGGCCGGCGCCATCTCCGGCTACGCCGGCCTCCTGTTCTCCTTCCACATGAGCGTGCCGTCCGGGCCGGCGATCATCCTGGTTGCCGGCGTGCTCTACGCGTTCTCGGTGCTGTTCGGCCGCGTCGGCGGGCTGGTGCGCCAGGTCTTCCCGCAGCGGCACCTCGAGGCCTGATCGCATGATCTTCAGACGAACCGTGCTCATGACGGCAGCCCTTGTTGCTGCCCTCCTCGCCGCCGACAACGCATCGGCGCAGGAGAAGCTGAAAGTCATCGCGAGCTTCTCGATCCTCGGCGACCTGGTGAAGAACGTCGGCGGCGACCGCGTCGAGATCACGACCCTGGTCGGGCCGAACGGCGACGCGCACGTCTACGCGCCGACACCGGCCGATACCAAGCGGCTGTCCGACGCCGGCGTCGTGTTCGTCAACGGCTTCGGTTTCGAAGGCTGGATCACCCGGCTGGTGAAGGCATCGGGCACCAAGGCCCCGGTCGTGGTCGCCACCAAGGGCGTCAAGCCGCGCAGGATGGAGAAGGGCGAGGAGCACGATCACGGCGGGACCGATCCGCACGCCTGGCAGTCGGTCGCCAACGCGAGGATCTACGTCGCCAATATCCGCGATGCGCTGGTCAAGGCCGACCCCACCGGACAGGCCGCCTACGAGGCGAACGCCACGGCCTATCTCGGCAAGCTCGACGCGCTCGAGCAGGAGGTGAAGGACATCATCGCCAAGATCCCGGCCGACCGGCGGCGCATCATCACCACCCACGATGCCTTCGGCTATTTCAAGGACGCCTACGGGCTCGACTTCATCGCCCCGCAGGGCGTCTCGACGGAGTCGGAAGCGTCGGCCAAGGACGTGGCCAAAATCATCACCCAGATCAGGCGGCAGAAGATCCCGGCGGTGTTCGTCGAGAACGTCACCGACCCGCGGCTGGTCAAGCGCATTGCCGAGGAGACCGGGGCGAAGATCGGCGGGACGCTCTATTCCGACGCGCTCACCGGGCCGGGCGGCGACGCCCCCACTTACATCGACATGATGCGGCACAATATAAGGGCGCTGGGCGCCGCCCTGACGAGCTGATGCCCGGGCCCGGCCAGATTGTCGTTTCGAGGGTTCGCATGTCCGACAAGATTCCCGTCACCGTGCTGACCGGCTATCTCGGCGCCGGCAAGACCACGCTGCTCAACCGCATCCTGTCCGAGCCGCACGGGCAGAAGTTCGCCGTCATCGTCAACGAGTTCGGCGAGATCGGCATCGACAACGAGCTGGTGGTCGGCGCCGACGAGGAAGTGTTCGAGATGAACAACGGCTGCGTCTGCTGCACCGTGCGCGGCGACCTCGTGCGCATCATCGACGGCCTGATGCGGCGCAAGGGCCGGTTCGACGCCATCATCGTGGAGACCACCGGGCTCGCCGATCCGGCGCCGGTCGCCCAGACCTTCTTCATGGACGAGGCGGTGGGCGGCAAGACCAAGCTCGACGCGGTCGTCACCGTGGCCGACGCCAGGTGGCTCAAGGACCGCCTCAAGGATGCCCCGGAGGCGAAGAACCAGATCGCGTTCGCCGACGTGATCCTGATCAACAAGACGGACCTGGTCGGGCCGGAGGAGCTGCGCGAGATCGAGATGCGCGTGCGCGGCATCAATCCCTACGCCAGGCTGCACCGCACCGAGCGTTGCGCGGTGCCGCTGCCCGAGGTGCTCGGCCGCAACGCCTTCGACCTCGACCGCATTCTCGACGTCGAGCCCGCCTTCCTCGACGGCGAGGAGCATGAGCACGGCCACGACGGTCACGATCATCACCACGGTCACGATGGCGGCCATCGCGACGGGCTCAAGCACTATCACGACGAGGAGATGCAGTCGGTCGCGCTGCGGACCGACAAGCCGCTCGATCCCGACAAGTTTTTCCCATGGGTGCAGGACCTCGTCGCCAAGGACGGCCCGAACATCCTGCGCGCCAAGGGTATCCTGTCGTTCAAGGACGATCCCGCGCGGTTCGTGTTCCAGGGCGTCCACATGATCCTCGACGGCGACCACCAGCGCCCGTGGGAGGCCGGCGAGAAGCGCGAGAGCCGGATCGTGTTCATCGGCCGCAACCTGTCCGAGGATCGCATCCGCAAAGGTTTTGAATCCTGCGCGGCGTAGTGGCTCAGAGCATTTTCCGGAAAAGTGGGTACCGGTTTTCCGTAGAAAATGCGACCAAATAGGGATGAGCGAGGCCCGCGAGCCGCCGTCCGTCGTCGAGCGCACGCGCCCGATCGCGGCGGGCGCGCCGGTGGTGGGCGTCCATTTCATCGGCGAGGTGGCCGCGCTCGCGCTCGGCGAGGAGGCGCTGCTGCTGGTCGCCGCCGACGGGACCGCGCGGCGCGTTGCGGTGCACGACGGCGGCATCCTGGCCATGGCGGGCGAGGGGGCGCGCGTCGTCACCGGCGGCGACGACGGCAAGGTGGTGGCGGCCGACGCGGCCGGCGCCGCGAGCGTCGTTGCGCTCGACGCGAAGCGCCGATGGATCGACCATGTGGCGCTCGGGCCCGACGGCGCCGTCGCCTGGTCGGCCGGCAAGACCGCGTTCGCGCGCATCGGCCGGGGCGAGGCGCGCGCGCTCGACGTGCCCTCGACCGTCGGCGCCCTCGCCTTCGCGCCGAAGGGCATGCGCCTCGCCATCGCTCATTACAACGGCGCGAGCCTGTGGTTCCCCAACGCCGCCGCCGAGCCGGAGCGGCTCGAGTGGAAAGGCTCGCACCTCGCCGCGACCTTCAGCCCCGACGGAAAGTTTCTCATCACCGCCATGCAGGAGCCGACCCTGCATGGCTGGCGGCTGGCCGATCGCCGGCACATGCGCATGGCGGGTTACTCCGCGCGCGTGCGCTCGCTCGGCTGGACCGCCGACGGCAAGTGGCTGGCGAGCTCGGGCTCCGAGCAACTGATCCTGTGGCCGTTCCAGTCGAAGGAGGGCCCGCTCGGCAAGGCGCCGCGCATGCTCGCCCCCTATCCGGCGCGCGCCGCCATCGTCGCTTGTCATCCGACCGAAGGGGTGGTCGCCGTCGGCTATGCGGACGGCCTCCTGCTGCTGGTGCGGGTCGAGGACGGCGCCGAAATCCTGGCGAAGAAGCCCGGCGCCGCGCCGGTGTCGGCGCTCGCCTGGCGCGCCGACGGCAAGGTGCTCGCCTTCGGCACCGAGGACGGCGAAGCGGGGATGATCGATCTGGGCTGACGGCGTTCCCCGGGCGCAGCGCAGCACGAAGTGATGCGCTGCAGACGCGGGGTCCAGGATTTGAAAGCAACCTGGGTCCCGGATCAGCGGTGCACCGCTTCGCGCTGCACTGCATCCGGGACGCGTAGCGTCAAATCACATACTGCCGCAGCGGCGGGTAGCCGTTGAAGCCGATGGACGAATAGGTCGTCGTGTAGGCGCCGGTCGCCTCGATCAGCACCTTGTCGCCGATGGCGAGCGAGATCGGCAGCGGGTACGGCGTGATGACGTAGAGCACGTCGACCGAGTCGCAGGTGGGGCCGGCGATGATGCACGGCGCCATCTCGTCGCGGTCCTTGGTGGTGCGAATCGGGTAGCGGATCGACTCGCCGATCGTCTCGGCCAGGCCGTGGAACTTGCCGATGTCGAGATAGACCCAGCGCACCTCGTCCTCGGGCGAGCGCTTGGCGATCAGCACCACCTCGGCCTCGATGATGCCGGCATTGCCCACGAGGCCGCGGCCCGGCTCGACGATGGTCTCCGGGATGGCGTTGCCGAAATGGCGCCGCAGCGAGCGGAAGATCGCCCGGCCGTAGGACTCGAGCCGCGGCGTCTTGCGCACGTATTTTGCCGGGAAGCCGCCGCCGAGATTGACCGTCGAGAGCGAGATGCCGCGCTCGGCGCAGCCGCGGAAGATCGCGGCGGTCGAGGCGAGCGCCCGGTCCCAGGCCTCCACGTTATGCTGCTGCGATCCGACGTGGAACGAGAGGCCGTGCGGCACCAGCCCGCGCTTATGCGCCAGCTCCAGGATGTCGGTGGCGAATTCCGGCTCGCAGCCGAACTTGCGCGACAGCGGCCATTCCGCGCCGGTACCGTCGCAATGGATGCGGCAGATCACCCGCGCCCCGGGCGCCGACCGCGCGATCTTCTCGACCTCGGCCTCGCAGTCCACCGCGAACAGGGTGACGCCGAGCTTGAAGGCGGCGGCGATCTCCGCCTCCTTCTTGATGGTGTTGCCGTAGGAGATGCGGTCGGCGGTGGCCCCGGCGGCCAGCACCATCTCGGTCTCGCTGACCGAGGCCACGTCGAAGGAGGCGCCCAGCTCGACCAGAAGCTTGAGGATCTCCGGCGCCGGGTTCGCCTTGACGGCGTAGAACACGCGCGTGTCGGGCAGCACCTTGGCGAAGGACTGATAGTTCTCGCGGACGACATCGAGGTCGACCACGACACACGGGCCTTCGTCCTGACGGCTCTTGAGGAATTCGCGGATGCGTGCGGTCATCTCGACCCTGCTCCCTATCCGGCACCGGCGGCTCGCGCCGCCTGTAAGGTGAACCTCCTGTGACGGCGACGAGCGCCAAACGCGCTCGCTAACGTCACTCTCGATTGCTGCCTTGGTCCGGATGGGAGGCCCCGATCCGCACGGCCGGCAAAGAAGGACAAGCCTCTTCGGTGACCCGGCGTCGCCGCCGGCAGTACCAAAAAAGCCCTTCCGTCGTTGCTTTAAGCCGCGTCCCCCGTGGAGGGCGGGGTGCGCCGGTTTCGCCTCCGGCTGCCGGTCGCGGGTGCAAGGAAGTAGAGGTCTCTTCCTTAGGCGGCTGTCCGGCCTCTTGTCCGGATGCCCACCGACCGACACACGGCCACAGGCACGTGCGAAATTGGGCACGACCGAAATAAGTGATTCAGCCGCGTTGTGCAAGCGTTAAGATGTTAAAGCTTCGTTATGACCAACAAGCTCTCGTCACAGCCGAAGTCGGATGTTTCCGACTTCGGCAACGAGGGGCGTCGCGATCAGCTCTGCGTGAAGGGCTCGACGCGCCGCGCGGCGCGGATGAAGGCGGCCATCACGGCAAGCCCCATGGCGGAGAACAGGGCCTGCAGCGCGTAGCCGCCGTATTCGCCGAGATCGAACAGACCGGCGATCGCCCACCCGCCGGCGAACGCGGCGCCGAACACCTCGGCGCCGATCAGGATCGCCGCGCTCAGCACGGTCATGACGTTGAGCCAGATGATGCGGCGCCGGACGGGCTTGTTCATGGCCGGTCGTCCCTTCCGGCGCATGTTCTTATCGGCGAACCGGTACCCACCCCGGATCAAGTCCGGGGCAAGCTTTCGCCGGAACATGCGCTAGCGGCGCGCAATCTCCACGAAACCGCCGCACCGATCAAGCCCGCTTGCGCCGCCGCCATCCAACCGGAATAACTCGGCGCCTGGTCCGCGACCTGCGAGGATTTAGAGCCGCCGATGGCCGCCACGCCTGACAATCCGCTGCTCGGCGTCTGGACGACGCCGTTCGAGGTGCCGCCGTTCGAGCGGATCGCCGCCGCACACTTCCGCCCCGCCTTCGGTCACGCCATGGCCGAGCAGCGGCACGCCCTCGCGCGCGTCGCCGCCGACACCGCCGCCCCCAGCTTCGACAACACGGTTGCGGCAATGGAGCGCAGCCGCGCGGCGTTGGCGCGGGTGGAGGGCGTGTTCTTCCTGCTCGCCGGCACCGATGCCGACGATGCCGTCATGGCGATCGAGCGGGAGATTGCGCCGTTGCTCGCCGCCCACGACAAGGCGGTCTTCACCGACGAGGCCCTGTTCCGCCGGCTCGACCAGCTCAACGCGCGCGGCGCCGCCCTCGACCTGACGGCGGAGCAGCGCCGCGTGCTCGAGCGCTACCACCTCGCGTTCCGCCGCGCCGGCGCCGGCCTCGATGCCGATGCGAAACGCCGGCTCACCGCGATCGCCGAGCGCCTCGCCGCGCTCGGCGCCGCCTTCGGCCAGAACGTGCTGGCGGATGAGCAGGCCTATGTGTTGGAGCTGGACGCGGACGACCTCGCCGGTCTGCCCGGGTTCGTGCGCGACGCGGCCCGCCGCGCGGCGCAGGAGCGCGGCCTGCCCGGCAGGCACGCCGTGACGCTTGCGCGCTCCAGCGTCGAGCCGTTCCTGCAGTTCTCTCAAAGTCGCGACCTGCGCGAAAAGCTGTTCGAGGCCTGGGTGTCGCGCGGCGACGGCGGCCGGATGACCGACAACAAGCCGCTCGTCGCCGAGATGGTCGCGCTGCGCGCCGAGCAGGCGCGACTGCTCGGCTATGCGAGCTTCGCGCACTACCAGCTGGCCGATGCGATGGCGAGGACGCCGGATGCGGCGCGCGGGCTGCTCGATCAGGTCTGGGCAGCCGCGCGGGGGCGCGCGCTTGCCGAGCGCGACGCGCTGCAAGGCCTGATCGACGCGGAGGGCGGCAACTTTCGCCTCGCCCCATGGGACTGGCGCTATTACGCCGAGAAGCTGCGCCGGGCGCGGCATGATCTCGACGAGAGCGACGTCAAGGCGTACCTGCAGCTCGACGACATGATCGAGGCGGCGTTCTACACGGCGAACCGCCTGTTCGGGCTGACCTTCATCCGCCGCGACGACGTGCGGCCCTACCACCCGGAGGTCAGGGTGTGGGAGGTTCGCCGCGACGGCCGGCACCTCGGGCTGTTTTTCGGCGACTACTTTGCGCGTGCGAGCAAGCGCAGCGGCGCCTGGATGACGACGCTGCGCGATCAGCACAAGCTCGACGGCGAGGTGCGGCCGCTCGTGGTCAACGTGATGAATTTTTCCAAGGGCGGCGACGGCGAGCCGGCGCTGCTCGGCTTCGACGATGCCCGCACGCTGTTCCACGAATTCGGCCACGCGCTGCATGCGCTGCTCTCCGACGTGACCTATCCGATGATCTCGGGCACCAACGTGGCGGCGGACTTCGTCGAGCTTCCCTCGCAGCTCTACGAGCACTGGCTCGACCGTCCGGAAATCCTGCGCCGCTTCGCCCGCCATCACCGGACCGGCGAGCCGATGCCGGAGGAACTGCTGGCCCGCCTGATCGCGTCGCGCACGTTCAACCAGGGCTTCATGACCACCGAGTATCTCGGCTCGGCCTTCGTCGATCTCGATTTCCACGCCGGCCCGACCGGCGACGCGGTCGACGCCGGCACGGCCGAGGCGGCGACGCGCAGCCGCATCGCCATGCCGGAGGAGATCGTGATGCGCCACCGCCCGCCGCATTTTCAGCACGTGTTCGCGGGAGGCGGCGGCTACGCGGCCGGCTATTACAGCTACCTGTGGTCGGAAGTGCTCGACGCCGACGCGTTCGGCGCGTTCGAGGCGGCGGGCGACGTGTTCGATCCCGCCGTCGCACGGCGACTGCACGACTGCATCTACGCGGCCGGAAACACCCGCGACCCGGCCGACGCCTATCTGGCATTCCGCGGCGCGCTGCCGGGCCCGCAGGCGCTGCTCAAGAAACGCGGCCTGCTGGCACCAGACTCCAACGCAGCGGCGTGAGCGCATGGCCATGGACCTTCATACAGCCGGCCATCGCCGCGGCATCGTTGCGGCGCCGCACCGAGACGCCGTCGCGGCGGGGCGGCTCGTCTTTGGCGAAGGCGGCAACGCGATCGAAGCCATGGTGGCGATGGCGGCGACGATCGCGGCGGTCTGTCCGCACATGAACCACGTGGGCGGCGACGCCTTCTGGTTGCTGCGCGAACCCAGGGGCCGCATCCGCGCCATCATGGCGGCCGGTCCGGCCGGCGCGCGGGCGCAGCCCGAGCTCTACCGCGAGCATGAGACGATCCCGCCGCGCGGCCCGCTGGCGGCGCTCACGGTGCCGGGCGCGATCGCTGGATGGAGGCTCGCGCTTGAAGCGGCGCAGGCGCTGGGCGCAAAGCTGCCGCTCGATGTCCTGCTCGCCGCCGCCATTCGCCACGCCCGCGACGGCTACGCCGTCACCGCGAGCCAGGCGCGCTTCACGACCGAGAAGCTCGACGAGCTGCGGGACGTGCCGGGGTTCGCCGAGACGTTCCTGATCGACGGCAAGCCGCCCGTTGCCGGCGCCACCCTGCGGCAATCGGCCTTGGCCGGCACGCTCGACCATCTGGCGCATGCCGGGCTCGACGATTTCTACCGCGGTGACGTGGCGCGCGAGGTCGCCGCCGATCTCGATCGGGTCGGCAGCCCGGTCACCCGCGAGGACCTCGCGCGCTATCGCGCCGCGCTGCGCGATCCGCTCGAGGCCGCGCTCTCCTGCGGAACGCTCTACAACACCGCGCCGCCGACCCAGGGCATCGCCTCGCTGGTGCTGCTCGCCCTGTTCGACCGGCTCGGCGTGAAAACGGCGGAGAGCTTCGATCACGTGCACGGCCTCGTCGAGGCGACGAAGCGCGCGTTTCGCGTGCGCGACCGCTACGTCACCGATCCGGATCATCTGCCGTACCCGCCCGATCGCTTCCTGGCGGCAAATTTCCTCGATGCCGAAGCCGCCCTGATCGACCGGCACCGTGCCGCGCCGTGGTCCGCGCCCGCCGCGCCGGGCGACACCATCTGGATGGGCGCGGCCGACTCCAGCGGCCTCGTCGTCTCCTA
>DASPZC010000188.1:0-3920 GCA_035636455.1 Xanthobacteraceae bacterium | reverse complement strand
GTGCTCGACAAGCTGCGCACGCCGCTCGTGATGCGCGAGCGGCCGGTGCCGGTGCCCGGCGCCGGCGACATCCTGATCGAGATCGCGGCCTGCGGCGTGTGCCGCACCGACCTGCACGTGGTCGACGGCGAGTTGCCCGATCCCAGGCTGCCGATCGTGCCCGGGCACGAGATCGTCGGCCGCGTCGCCGCGCTCGGCAGCAACGTCGGCGGCTTCGCCGTCGGCGACCGGGTCGGCGTGCCGTGGCTCGGCGCGACCTGCGGCGTGTGCCCCTATTGCACCTCGGACCGCGAAAACTTGTGCGACCGCCCGGTCTTCACCGGCTACACGCGCGACGGCGGCTACGCCACCCACACGGTTGCCGATGCACGCTATTGTTTCTCGCTGCCCGTCGCGGCCGAGGCGACCGCGCTCGCGCCGCTGCTGTGCGCCGGGCTGATCGGCTGGCGCAGCTACCGCAAGGCCGGGCCCGGGCCGGCGCTCGGCATCTACGGCTTCGGCGCCGCCGCCCATATCCTGTGCCAGGTGGCGGCGTGGCAGGGCCGGCGCGTCCACGCCTTCACCCGGCCGGGCGACGCGGCGGCGCAAAATTTTGCGCGTACGCTCGGCGCCGCCTGGGCCGGCGGCTCCGACGAGCGTCCGCCCGAGCCGCTCGATGCGGTCATCATCTTCGCGCCGGTCGGCGCGCTGGTGCCGGCCGCGCTCGCCGCGGTGAAGAAGGGAGGCCGCGTGGTGTGCGGCGGCATCCACATGTCGGACATCCCGCGCTTTCCCTACCGGCTGCTGTGGGAGGAGCGCGAGATCGTCTCGGTCGCCAATCTCACCCGCGCCGACGCGCACGAATTCCTCGCGCTTGCACCGCGCGCCGGGGTGAAGACCGAGACCGTGCGCTACCCGCTGGATCGGGCCAACGAGGCGCTCGCCGATTTGCGCGAGGGGCAGCTGCAGGGGGCGGCGGTGCTACAGATGTCGGATGTCGGATGACAGATGTCAGATTGCCTCTGACCTCTGACATCCGTCATCTGACATCTGCCTTGGGCTCCGCGTGCCCGATCACCCGCTTGATCGAGGGCCAGCGGCGGCGCAGCCCGCGCTCGACCTCGTCGACCTTCTCGTGCACGTCGCGCACGGTGAGCGCCGGGTCGACCCGGCAGTGGAAGTTGACGATCTCGCCGTCGGAGGCCTCGCGCACGCGCACATCGTGCACCTCGCGCACGAAGCCGATCTTCGCGGCGAGCGCGGTCAGCTCCGCCCGCACCTGGGCGATGCGTTCGCCGGTGGCGTCGCGGCCGGCGAGCCCGTCGGTCTGCATCGGCTCGATATGCGTCTCGACCTCGACCTCGGGGCCGAGCTCGGCGCGCACCGCGGCCTCGAGCCCGCTCGCGACCTCGTGCGCCGCCTGGAGCCCGAGCGCGCCGTCGACCTCGAGGTCGAGCGAGACGGAAAGGCGCCCGTGAATGGCGTGCACCGTGACGTGATGCACCGCCAGCGCCCGGTTGCGCGCGATCACCATGATGCGCTCGAGCACGGTCTCGTTGTCGAGGGCGCGCGGGTGGGTGGTGATCGTCACCTCCGCCTCCGGCAACTCGGCGCGGATGGCCCGCGCGATCTCGTCCTTGATGGCGGTGACCCGGTCGAGCGGCAGGGTGCGGCTGATGACGGCGCCGAGATCGACGAACAGCGTCGGGCCGACCGGCCGTGCCCGCACCCGCTCGATCGCCACCACGCCCGGGATGCGCCGGCCGATCGCCACGATGCGCTCGGCGACGCCTTCCGGCGCCGTGTCGGTGAGCGCCTCGACGGTGCGCCGGCCGAGCCGCCAGCCGGCGAGGCAGACGAAGGCCGCGACGACGAGCGCCGCCGCGCTGTCGGCCCAGGGAAAGCCGAAGGCGACGCCGGCAAGCCCGATCAGCACGGCGATCGACGACCACATGTCGGAGCCGAAATGCAGCGCGTCGGCTTCGAGCGCCTGGCTCGCCGTGCTGGCCGCCACCCGGTAGAGCAGGCGCGCGCGGAAGAAGTCGACCACGATCGAGACCGCGATCACCGCGAAGGCCGCGAGCGTCGCCTCGACCGCGTGCTCGCGCGCGCCGGCAAGCCGCCGCCCCGCCTCGACGATCACCGCGGCGCAGAGCACGAACAGCAGCCCGGTCTCGATCAGCGCGGCCACGCTCTCGACCTTGCCGTGGCCGTAATGGTGCTCCGCGTCGGCCGGCTTGCCGGAAATGCGGATGGCGAAGTAGGTCATCGAAGTGGCGGCGAGGTCGATGAGCGAATGCGCCGCCTCGGAGAGGATGGCCAGCGACCCCGACAGCGCCCCGACCACCCCCTTGGCGGCGGTCAGCCCCGCCGACACCGCCACCGACCCGAGCGCGACCCGCTCCTTCACGTCCTGCATCGGCCGCCTCCGTCGGGCCGGGGGTAGCGGGGCGGGGAGGGGAGGTCAATGAGCGCTATTTTCAGTTCTCGAACATGTGTCCCCAAAACGCGACCGGCTCGCCCGCTTGCAATTTGAAAATGCCGTACTCGAGGCGCTGCGGCCGCCAAGTCCGGTCGCCGTAGATGGGATGGATGAAGCAGAAGGTCCCGGGATTGAGAGCGCAATAGGTTTCCATTTTTCGCCATAGTCCTCCACGGTTCACCTTGCTCTCCTGAGGAAACAGATTGATGTCGAGTCCGCCGCCCATCGTATGAGCAAAGAAATGGCCGCGATCAGAACCTCCATAGGCTCGCGACCATGCGCCGCCGAGAAATCCTTTCATGCGCGAAGCATCGCGCGTGCGCGCCGGTTCGCGTCGCGACGTGCCCCAAACCGCAACCACCCTGTCTTCGGTCCGTTCCGCCGAGTCCCCCGATGTAATGTCGGCAGAGTCGGAGCGGCCGCTCGTGTGATCGAACATGTACCGGCAAAAGGACTCAACTCGGCTCTCGTCGCCAAACGTTATGACCAATAAATTCGATGAAGGTGCAGTCGCGACATAGTCCTGCTGCCACATGTCCGGAAGCGCAACGTCGAGATGATCGATAATTGGCTGTCGGTCGTCGCCGCTCCGGAATTGGCGAATCAGGAGATCATAGTCATGAAGCATGGCCGGACATCGAAATCAGATGAGCCTGACGCAAGCGGGCGGTCAATGCGGACTTCTTATCCTAACGAAGTCGAAGGCTATTCCAAGTTATGGCGCGCCCAGCGGCGGTAGGCGGCGATCCACTCGGCCCCGGCGGGAGCTGGCGTCGGCAAGGGAAGATCGAGGAGACGAATCCTTTGGCGTTCTCTGCCGCGGCGGCAAAGTGCAATGATCTCAAGTTCGTCGAGATCGATGCTCTCGACGACGACCTCTTGTCCCAGCAGCCGCGTCGTGAACGGCAGCGCCAAGTGCTCCCCGAGCATGGTGAAGAGACCGGTAGATTGCTCCCATTCATTGTGTGCGTCGACGATCGCCTCCTCTATGAGGCGATCGAGTTCGCGGTCATCCGGCCCGGATTTTGATCGCCGACGAGTCACATCGGTTGTTCCACGCTCGTTTCTCGCCAATTTAGCTGGTCGCCGGCTGATTCGCCCCATTCGAATGGCGATTCCGGTGCCATTCAGCGGACCGTAACGAGGACTGCGAACGGTATTAGAAACTTCGGTGTCCGCGCCGCTGGATCGATCCGTATGGGCGGCATATGCTCAAACTACAGGCGGCCGCCTGCCATGGTCGACCCAAACTCCGGCCACAGCCGGGCAGGCATGCAATACTCGGGGGTCATTCCGGGGCCCGAGCGAAGCGAGGGAGCCCGGACTCCATGAGCACAGGCCGAGCCGATTCTGCTCCGTCCTGTGTTTCTGGATTCCGGACAGCCGCTGCGCGGCTTCCGGAATGACGCACGAGTTGATGTGGGAGGAAACAAGCATGGCTGACGAAACTCTGACAGCC
>DASPZC010000187.1:0-1541 GCA_035636455.1 Xanthobacteraceae bacterium | reverse complement strand
GAGGTGTCGACCACGGCGCCTTCGCCGGTCAGCGTGCGCTGATGCAGCGCGCCGAGAATTCCGATCACCGACCACATGCCGGCGCCCATGTCGATGATCGAGGTGCCGACGCGCACCGGCGGCTGCCCGGCCTCGCCGGTGACGCTCATCAGTCCACCGAACGCCTGCATCAGCGGATCGTAGCCCGGCCGGTCGGACAGCGGCCCGCCGCGGCCGAACGCGCCGATGTTGCAGTAGATCAGCCGCTTGTTGCGCCCCCGCAGCGTTGCGGCATCGAGGCCAAGCTCCTCGACCATGCCGGGCCGCAGGTTCTGGATCAGCACGTCGGCGCGCTCGACGACGAGGCGCGTGAGCAGCTCGCGCTCGCCCGCGTCGCGCAGGTCGACCACGGCCGACAGCTTGTTGCGGTTGAGGCTCTGGAAGATCGCCGCCAGGCCGTGCCAATAGGGCGGTGCCCATTTGCGCGCGTCGTCGCCTCCGTCGCGCTTCTCGATCTTGATCACCGTCGCGCCGAGGTCGCCGAGGATCTCGCCCGCATAGGGCGCGGCGACGCTGTGGCCCAATTCGACCACGGTGATGTCGCGAAGCGGCGTTGCGGCGGGCATGCGGTGTCCGGAATTTGTGCAGCCACGCTACACCGCCGACGGGCCGTCGGGCCAGCCTGCTTGCTACGCGCGGTCTCCGCGACTACCGTTCCGCATCCACACAAGAGGACAAACGCCCATGCCCGCCGCCCTGACCCGTTCGCTGGGAAGCTTTGCCGCGAGCCTCAAATACGACGCACTGCCCGCCAAGGCGGTCGAGGCGGTGCGGCTCGGGTTCACCGACTGCGTCGCCGTGATGATGGCGGGGTTGCCCGAGCCGGTCCTGCGCATCGTCACCGCGATCATGGTGCGCACCGATCCCAAGGGCGAGGCGCGCATCTGCCTCGGGCGCGAGCGCGCCACCGCGATCGACGCGGCGCTCGCCAACGGGGTCGCCGCCCATGCGCTCGACTATGACGACGTGGCGCTCGCCGGCCATCCGAGCACGGTGCTGGTGCCGGCGATCCTCGCCGAGGCGGAGGCGGTCGGCGCCGACGGCCGCGCGGCGGTCACCGCCTACGCGGCGGGCTACGAGACCTGGGCGCGCCTCGTCGAGCGCGATCCCGACCCCTATCACCGCAAGGGCTGGCATCCGACCGCGGTGGCCGGCCCGGTCGCCGCCGCCGCGGCCATCGCCAACCTGCGCGGGCTCGACGCCGAGCAGGCGACCATGGCGATCGCGATCGGCGCCTCCATGTCGGCCGGCCTCGTTGCCAATTTCGGCACCATGACCAAGCCGTTCCACGCCGGCCGGGCGGCCTCCGCCGGCGTTACCGCGGCGCGCCTGGCGCAGAACGGCATGACCGCCTCGGCCGACGCGATCGAGCATCCGCTCGGTTTGTTGGCGGCGCTGTCGCCGGGCGGGCGCGCCGATCGCGACACGCCGCTCGACGATCTCGGGCGCGAATGGCACATCGTCGAGAAGGGGCTGAACGTCAAAAAATACCCGATGTGCTA
>DASPZC010000186.1:0-2673 GCA_035636455.1 Xanthobacteraceae bacterium | reverse complement strand
CGACGCGGCGGACATGGTAAGGACGTTGAAAAGGGTAGGCTTCGCGCCGAAGCTGTTCTTCGCGCGTGCGGCGGCGGATCCGAAGTTCATCGAGCTGGTCGGCCAGGACGCGGAATTCAGCCTCGCCGCGGCCGAATACCATCCGCGGCTGAAGACGAATGGAAATGACAGGTTCGTGAAGCTGTATTCGCAAAAATGGTCGAGCCCGCCCAATGCCGCGGCCGCGCAAGGCTATGCCGCGGGAACGGTGCTCGGCGAAGCGCTGCGCCGCGCGGGAAGCGCGGACCAGGAGAAGCTGCGCGCGGCGCTCGCGGCGCTCGAGCTCGACACGGTGCTCGGCCGCTACAAGGTCGACCCGAAGACGGGGGAGCAGACCGGGATCAAGGCCGCGGTCGTGCAGATCGAGACGGGCAGGCCGCTCGCGGTATGGCCGCCCGAGCTGCGGGCGGCGAAGCCGGTGCTGCCCTATCCGCAGTGGCGCGAGCGGCAGTTGCTGAGATAGCGGGGAAAGGCATGACATGGCGTTGAACCGTTCTTTCCTTTTTGCCCCGGGCAACGTGGCGCGGCGCGTAGAGAAGGCGCTGACCCTGGAGGCCGACGCGGTGATCCTCGATCTCGAGGATTCGGTGGCCCCATCGGACAAGCCGGCGACGCGCAAGCGAGTCGCGGAGGCCCTGCGGCAGCCGCGGCGCGTGCGCGGTTACGTGCGGGTGAATGCTCCATCCACCCCGTTTTGCTACCGTGACCTGGTGGAGACGATCCACGAACGCGTCGACGGCGTGGTGCTGCCCAAGGTGGAAAGCGCCGCCGACCTGCATGCCATCGACTGGCTGCTTGCCGCACTGGAACGCGAGCGCGGTATCGCCGAGGGCTCGATCGACCTGATGCCGCTGGTGGAGACCGCCGCCGGCGTGCAGCGCGTCGAGCGTATCCTCCAGGCGAGAAACCTGCGGCCCTATCCCGGCCCCTGGCGCGTCAAACGCATCGCCTTCGGCGCCGGCGACTACGCCAACGATGTCGGACTCGAGCCCGGCCTCGACGAGGCCGAGCTTGCAGATGCCCGTGCGCGCCTCGTGCTCGCCTCGCGCGCCGCCGGCATGGAGAACCCGATCGACAGCCCGTGGTTTCACTTCAAGGAGGCGGAAGCCTTCAGGCGGGCGCTCGAGAGGAGCCGGCGCGGCGGCTTCCAGGGTCGGCTGTGCGTGCACCCCGATCAGATCGGCCCGGTGAACAGCGCGTACCTGCCCTCCGCCGAGGAGTTGGCGCGCGCCGAGCGCATCGTCGCCGCGTTCAGGCAGGCGGAGGCCAAGGGAGAAGCCGCCATCCAGGTCGACGGCCAGATGATCGACTACCCCATCGTTTACCGTGCGCAGGCGCTCCTCGATGCGATGCAAAAAGCGGCGAAATGAACGCAGTGCTGCTGGCTGGCGGGCTGTGGATGCCCGGCATGGCCATGGCGCTTCTCGGCGCCCGGCTGGGCCGCCACGGCTACTCGACGCACGTGTTTCACTATTCCGGGCGTGATTCGCTCGAGGGCAATGTCGAGCGGCTGGTGCGCCACGCAGGCGCTCATGGAAGGGTGCACTTGGTGGGCTATAGTCTGGGCGGGGTGCTGGTGTTCGACGCGCTCGAGCGTCACCCCGAGCTCGACGTGGCGACGGCAGTGCTGATCGGAGCGCCGGTGCGCGGCTGCCTGGCCGGACGCCGGCTGGCCGTTTCGCGGCTCGGACGCTGGATGATCGGCGCGACGGCGCCGCGCTGGGGCGAGCGCAACGCGACCTGGCGGCGTCCAGAACCGCTCGGGATCATCGCCGGTACGCTGCCCCTCGGGCTGGGATGGATGACCGGCAGACTACCCGGACGGAGCGACGGCGTGGTGCGGGTGGAAGAAACGCTTGTCGAGGGCATGGCGCAGCAGGTCACCGTGCCCGTCGCCCACAGCGCGCTGATCGCCTCCCGGCGCGTCGCGGGGCTCGTCGGGCGTTTTCTTGCCGCCGGGCGCTTCGAATGAGCTGGCGCCACGGCCTTGCGGCTGCAGTGCTTCTGCTCGCCGGCGGCTGCGAATCGATCGGGTACTATCGCCAGGCTATCGAGGGTCATCTCGGCGTCATGGCTTCCGCGCGGCCGATCGACGCATGGCTTGCCGACCCGTCGACTTCACCCGCGCTGCGCGAGCGGCTCGAGACCGCGCGCCGCATCCGGCAGTACGCGTCGCGCGAGCTCGGCCTGCCCGACAACGGCAGCTACCTTTCGTACGCCGACCTCGGCCGGCCGTTCGTGGCGTGGAACGTCTTTGCGGCCTCGGAGTTCTCGGTCGAGCCGAAGAAGGCGTGCTTCCCGTTCGCCGGCTGCGTCAGCTATCGCGGCTTTTTCTCCGAGGAGGAGGCCCGCCGGCACGCCGCGCAGCTGCGCGAGGCCGGCTACGACGTGCATGTCGCCGGCGTCCCGGCCTACTCGACGCTCGGCTGGTTCGACGATCCGCTGCTGTCGAGCTTCATCCTGTATTCCGACGCCCAGCTTGCGCGCCTCATCTTCCACGAGCTCGCGCACCAGGTGGTTTACGCGGGCGGCGACAGCACGTTCAACGAATCTTTCGCCGTGGTGGTCGAGGAGGAAGGCGTGCGGCGCTGGCTCGAGGCCGAGGGCCGCTCCGCGGAGCTGGCGGCGTTCCGC
>DASPZC010000185.1:0-3672 GCA_035636455.1 Xanthobacteraceae bacterium | reverse complement strand
GCCAGGTGCGCACGTAGCCGCGCAGCACCAGCGAGTAGCCGGCCGCCCCGCCGGCGGCGCCGCGGTTGGCGACGAAGGTCGAGAACGGAATCCCGGCCAGCTCCACCTGCTCGTAGGCCATCTCGTTGAGCTTGGGGATGGCGATCTCCACCGCGTCCTTGGCGTTCTTGAAGTAGCCGCGGTAGACCTGCGGGTTCCACTCGAAGAAGCTCGTCTCGTTGATGAAGTTCTTCACCACGAAGTAGTTGCGCCCGCCGGTGAACGGGATCACGTCGCCGATCTCGTCCAGCGAGGAGACCGACGGCCCGACCACGTGGAACAGGCCGAAGTCGAACTCGCCGGCGCGCGCGAGGTCGAAGAAGCCGACGTCGGTGAAGGCGCGCAAGGTGCGCGACAGCAGCCCGGCGCGCACGTCGATCACGCTGATCTTCGCCTCGCTCTCGGTCAGCGTGTCGAGCATCTTCATCTGGTCGGCGGCTTGCGTGATGTCGACGATCTCGGTGACCTTGGGATGGAAGCGCTTGAGCGTGCCGCGCGGATATTCCGCGTCGAACGCGCGCGCCGGCGCGTCGTTGGCGGCAAGATAATCGAGCACCGTGCGCGCGATCGTGGTCTTGCCGACGCCGCCCTTGTCGGCGCCGATCATGAGAACCATGGGCCTCATTCTTCTGCCTCCCCTGTGCTGGCTCGCGGTCTTCGACGATGGCCGGCCGGCCGCGCGCGGCTCCTTGCCCGCCGCCCCGCGCAGGCGCGCGATCAGCGGCGACGGCGCGGCGCCCGCGCGTCGTCGGCGTCCACCTGCGGATCGGGATTTCGACTTCACCTTGCTTTCAGCGCGCGGCGCCCCGCGCCGCCGTCCCCTGTCCGACACCCGCCGCGATGCTGACGCGCAAACCGGTCCGAAATCGTGGCGCCATTTCGTCGAATCGGAGATTGCACACGGACATTGCTTGGGCGCAGCGCAGAGCGGCGCACCGCTGATCCGGGGTCCAGGTTGCCGCGTCATCGCCTGGACCCCGGGTCTGCAGCGCACCACTCCGCTGCGCTCCGTGCTGCGCTGCGCCCGGGGAACGGCGCGCTGGCCCCGACTCGGCGCGTGCGCTAGATCAGGGCGGGGAACGCGCGCGTCTTGAAAGGCTGAATCAAGCATGCCGGCGTGGGTCGGACTCTGGTGCGTGGCGGCGCTGCTGGGGGTGGCGGGGCTCGGCGCGCTCACCGGGCGCCGGCGCGCGGGGACGCCGATCGTCTACGGCTTGAGCTGCGCCATCGCGCTGGTCGCGCTTGCCAACGCGCTCGGCCATCTCGTCGGCGACCCGCGCCCGGTCGAAGTGGCGCTGCCGATCGGGCTGCCGGGCATCGGCGCGCACTTTCGCCTCGACGCGCTCGCCGCCTTCTTTCTCATCGTGGTCAACCTGGGCGGCGCCGGCGCCAGCCTCTACGCCGTCGGCTACGGCCGCCACGAGACCGCGCCGCTGCGCGTGCTGCCCTACGTGCCCGCCTATCTCGCCGGCATGAACCTCGTGGTGCTCGCCGACGACGCCTTCGCGTTCCTGGCGTCTTGGGAGTTCATGTCGCTCGCCTCGTGGGCGCTGGTGCTGGCGCATCACCGCGAGGCCGCCAACGCGCGCGCCGGCTACATCTATCTGGTGATGGCCTCGTTCGGCACCTTGTGTTTGCTGCTCGGCTTCGGGCTGCTCGCCGGCGCCGGCGGCAACTACGCGTTCGACGCGATGCGCGCCGCGCACCCGGAGCCGACCATCGCCGCGCTCGTCCTGCTGCTCGCCATCTTGGGCGCCGGCTCCAAGGCCGGGCTGGTGCCGCTGCACGTGTGGCTGCCGCTCGCCCATCCGGCCGCGCCGAGCCACGTCTCCGCGCTGATGAGCGGGGTGATGACCAAGGTCGCGGTGTACGGCTTCGTGCGCATCATCTTCGACCTGTCCGGCCCGCCCGCCTGGTGGGCGAGCATCCCGGTGCTGGCGCTTGCCGGCGCCACCACGTTCCTCGGCGTGCTCTACGCGCTGATGCAGCACGACCTCAAGCGCCTGCTCGCCTATCACACGGTCGAGAACATCGGCATCATCTTCATCGGCCTCGGCCTCGCGCTCGCCTTCCGCGCCGACGGCATGGGGCTCGCGGCGGCGCTCGCGCTGACCGCCGCGCTGTTCCACGTGCTCAACCACTCGATCTTCAAGAGCCTGCTGTTCTTCGGCGCCGGCGCCGTGCTCACCGCCACCGGCGAGCGCGACATGGAGCGGCTCGGCGGCCTCATCCACCGCATGCCGACGACCGCGGTCGCCTTCCTCGCCGGCTGCGTCGCCATCTCGGCGCTGCCGCCGCTCAACGGCTTCGTGTCCGAGTGGCTCACCTTCCAGGCGATCCTGGTCAGCCCGCAGCTGCCGCAGTGGGGGCTGAAGCTGCTGGTGCCGGCGGTGGGCGCGCTGCTCGCGCTCTCCGCCGCGCTGGCGGCGACCTGCTTCGTCAAGGCGTTCGGCGTGACCTTTTTGGGCCGGCCGCGCAGTCCGGCGGCGGAGAACGCCCGCGAGGTCGACCGCTTCTCCCTCGCCGTGATGATGGCGCTCGCCGTCCTTTGTTTGCTCGGCGGCGTGCTGCCCGGCTTCGTCATCGACCTGCTCTCGCCGGTGGTGATCGGGCTCGCCGGCGGGCGCATGCCGGTGCAGATATGGGACCCGTGGCTCTCGATCGTGCCGATCGCGGAAAGCCGCAGCTCCTACAACGGCATGATCATCCTCGTGTTCCTCGCCTTCTCAGGCACGCTCACCGCCGTGTTCATCCACCGCTTCGCCACCCGCGCGACGCGGCGCAGCGCCATCTGGGACTGCGGCTATCCCGACCCGACCCCGGCCAGCCAGTACACCTCATCGAGCTTCGCCATGCCGATCCGCCGCGTGTTCGGCACCACCGTGTTCCGCGTCGCCGAGAAGCTCGACATGCCGCGGCCGGGCGAGACCCGCGCCGGCGCGTTCCACGTCAAGGTGTTCGATCCCGCCTGGGGGTTCGCCTACGGGCCGCTCGCGCGCTTCGTCGCGCGCACCGCAGGCGCGCTCAACGTGCTGCAGTTTTTGACGATCCGCCGCTATCTCACGCTCACCTTCTCGGCGCTGATCGTGCTGCTCCTGGTGGTGGCCGCATGGAGATGATTCAGACGATCCTGGACCTCCTGCTGCAGGGCGCGCAGATGTTCCTGGTGCTGCTGGTGGCGCCGGGCGTGCTCGGCCTCACCCGCAAGGTCAAGGCGCGGCTGCTGCGCCGCGTCGGGCCGCCGGTGCTGCAGCCCTACCGCGATTTGTGGAAGCTGATGCACAAGGAGGCGGTGCTCGCCCACAACGCCTCGTGGCTCTACCGCGTCGCGCCCTACCTGATGTTCGCGCTCACCTGGGTGGCGGCGGCGCTGGTGCCGACCTACGCGACCAATCTCCTGTTCTCCTGGTCGGCCGACCTGATCGCCATCGTGGCGCTGCTCGCCTCGGCGCGCTTCACCCTGGCGCTCGCCGGCATGGACGTCGGCACGGCGTTCGGCGGCATCGGATCATCGCGCGAGATGATGATCGCGTCGCTGGCGGAGCCCGCCATGCTGCTCATCGTCTTTACCGTCGCTTTGGTCGCCGGCACCACCCAGCTGTCGGCCATCGCCACCGTCTTCTCTACCGGGTC
>DASPZC010000184.1:0-1652 GCA_035636455.1 Xanthobacteraceae bacterium | reverse complement strand
GGATCAGCTCGCATAAGGCCGCCGTGGCGGGACCGATCGCAGCGGCCTCGTGGCGGATGCGCTCGACGGTCCAGTCGGCATAGCGCCGGTGGCTCGACGGCATGTGATCGGCGACGGTGGTGTGCCGGTGATTGCCGCTGGAGCGCACATGCGCGGCGATCCGCTCGCCCTTGAGAAAGACCTCGACGGTGCGCGGCGTCATCCGCACCTCGACCTCGCGGCGGGCGAAGCGGTAGGGGACGCTGTAGAAGTGCGCCTCGACCTCGACGTGGTAATCGACGCCGACCCGGCGCAGCCGCCACTCGGCGAAGGCATAAGGCTCGCTGGGCAAACCCTTGAGATGCGGCCGATCGAGTTCCTCGAGCAGCGCGCGGCGGGTGACGCCGAGGCGGCGGATTGGCCGCTCCTCGTTGAGCTGGCGCAGCAACTCGCCGATTGCCGCGTTCAGTTCGGCTAGGCTGTAAAAACGGCGATGGCGCAACCGCCCCAAGAGCCAGCGTTCGATGATCAGCACCGCCGCCTCGACCTTCGCCTTGTCGCGCGGCCGCCGCGGCCGGGCCGGCAGGACCGCCGTGTCGTAATGCGCTGCCATCTCGGCGTAGGTGCGGTTGACCTGCGGCTCGTAGAGGCAGGCCTTGATCACGGCGACTTTGGTGTTGTCCGGCACCAGCAGGTTCGGCACCCCGCCGATCGCCTCGAAAGCCCGGGTATGGGCGCCGATCCAGTCGGCGAGCGCCTGGGTCCAGCTTGCCTCGGCGTAGGTGAAGTTGGAGGCGCCGAGCACCGCGACAAAAATCTGCGCCGGCCGGGTCTTGCCGTTCAGCCGGTCGATGATCACCGGCACCGTGTCGCCAGCGTAATCGACAAAGAGCTTGTCGCCGCCGGCATGGGTTTGCCGCATCGTCACCGAGATGCGCGAGGCCCAGCCCCGGTACAGCTCGCAGAACCGCGAATAGCGATACCCGTCGGGATGCCGCTCGTTGTACTCGTCCCACAGGATCTGCAGCGTGACGTGCTTGCGCTTCAGCTCGCGGTGAACCGCCGCCCAATCGGGCTCGGCGCGGCGGCGGTGACCCTGTTTCTTGCCGGCCCCGGTAAAGAGCTGTGCTTCCAGCGCCGCATCGGTCAGCTCGGCCGGCAATGGCCAGCTCAGTCCAGCGACGGCGAGCCGCTTCAGTGTCAGCCGGACGGTTGATGACGCCACGCCGACCCGGCGGGCGATCTCGTTGCCGGACACCCCGGCGGCAGTCAACCGAAGCACGTCGCGCACCTGGCGCATCGCGATCCTCTCTGCTGGCATCGTCCCCTCCCATGGCAAAAGCCGAAGGAGCGGACCCTAAGCGGGCCAGCAGAGACGCCCTCTAACCGGGCGACTTCATCCCGGAATGGGGGGCGAAATCATCTCGGAACGCCGAGCGACATCAAATCGGAATGGTGGGCGAGATCATCCCGGAATCCCGGGCGACTTCCGTCGGAATCAGCAGTTTGGTCGGTCGGAGAAAAAATCGTGCCCTGCGGCTCTCGCGGGCTTCCGGGACGCGGCAATGGACATCGCCCCATTAGGCGTCGGTCAGATGTAACCAGGGTAGGCGTTCCTCCGGGAAAATGTGCCTCGTCGGTTGAAGTCGCGCGGCTTGATCGAATGCGCCGAC
>DASPZC010000183.1:0-6809 GCA_035636455.1 Xanthobacteraceae bacterium | reverse complement strand
CTCGGACCCGGCGAGGTCCGCGAGCCATGCGCTGGTCAGCAAAATCGTACGACGATTGTTCATCGAGTGCGCGGCCGAGCCGAGGCGTTCATCTGATCCTCCGGCACGGTTCCGATCGGCGCCGCCGGGTCGATCGATATTTACGAGAGGAGCGCTCGATCAGGCAAGGTTGCCGCCGTTCGTCGCAGTCAGCGCAGGACCGGCGTCGTCGGCAAGGGCCTTCCACGGGGCGGTTGCGTCATCCGGCGGCACGGCCGCCATGAGCGCGCGCGTATGGGGGTGACGCGGGTCGGCGAATATCGCGTCGGTCGGCCCCTGCTCGACGATCCGCCCGCGCCACATCACCAGCACGCGGCTGCACAGGTAGCGCACCACCGAAAGGTCGTGCGAGATGAACAGCATCGTGAAGCCCAGCTCGTCGCGCAGGCGCGCGAGCAGGTTCAGCAGTTGCGCCTGCACCGACACGTCGAGGCCGGAGACGATCTCGTCCGCCACCAGCACCTTGGGGGCGACGCACAACGCGCGGGCGATGTTGACGCGCTGGCGCTGGCCGCCCGAGAGCTGGTGGGGATAGCGCAGCGCGGTCTCCGGCGGCAGGCCGATCTCGGCGAGGAGCGCGTCGGCGCGTTCGCGCCGCGCCTGCCGGGGCGCATCCTGCCCGCGCACCTCCATCGGCTGCGTCACGATGCTCGCCACCGTGCGGCGCGGATTGAGCGCCGAGCGCGGATCCTGGAACACCATCTGCACCGTGCGGATGCGCGCGCGCCGTGCTTGCGCGGTTTCGTCGGCCATGTCGCGCCCGGCAATGACGATGCGGCCCGCGCTCGGCCGCTCCAGCCCGACGATCAGGCGGGCAAGCGTGCTCTTGCCGCTGCCGCTCTCGCCGACGACGCCGACGAACTCGTGCGCGGCCAGCGCGAAGCTCACGTCGTCGACCGCGACGACCTCGCGCGCACGGCCGAACAGGCCGCGCCGCTGGGCAAATCGTTTGGTGAGGTTTGCGACCGCGATCAGCGGCGACCCAGGCGACGGGCTCGGCGGGGCAGCAAGATCGGGCGAGCGGATGCGCAAGGTTGACGCGACGCGGATGCAGGCGGCCGCGTGGCGCTCGCCCGCGGGCAGCAACGGCGGATCGGCGAGCGTGCATTCGGCGATGACATTGGGACAGCGCGGCGCGAAGCGGCAGCCGCGCAAATCCTTGAGGCCGAGCAGGCCGGGCATGCGGTCGGGCAGCGCCTGCACCGCGCGGCGCGGCCCCGCCATGGTCGGGCCGGCAAGCTGCAGGCAGCGGGTATAGGGGTGTGCCGGTTGCGACAGCAGGCGCCGCGCCGGTCCGCGCTCTATCACCCGGCCGGCGTAGAGCACCAGAATGTCGTCGCAGATTTGCGCCGCCAGCCGCAGGTCGTGGGTGATGAAGATGAGCGCGGTTGCGTGCTGCCGCTGCATCTCGGCGATCAGGCGCACGATGCGCGCCTGGATGGTGACGTCGAGCGCGGTGGTCGGCTCGTCGGCGATGACGAGCCGCGGCCGGCTGGCGAAGGCGAGCGCGATCAGCACGCGCTGGCACATGCCGCCGGACAATTGATGCGGATATCGCTCGAGCACGTCGCCCGGATTCGGCAGGTGGACCCTATCGAGCAGACGCAGCGCCTCGCCGCGTCGCTGCGCGGACGACGATGCGTCGAGCCGGGCGAGGTGATCGTCCACCTGCTGCCCGACGGTGAAGACCGGATTGAGCGCGGCGAGCGGTTCCTGCGGCACGAAGGCGATGTCGCGGCCGAGCAGCGCGCGCCGGCGCTCGGCCGGCATGCGCAGCAAATCCCCGCCGGCGAATTCCAGCTGGGCGGCCGCGACCGCAAAGCCCGGCGGCAGCAATTGTGCGATGGCGCGGCCGACCATCGACTTGCCGGCCCCCGACTCGCCGACCAGGCCGAGGATCGCTCCCTCGTCGAGAGCGAGATCGAGATTGTCGATCACCGGAACCGTCTCGCCGCCGAGGCGGGCGGTCACGGTGAGCGATTGCGCGGTCAGGAGGCTCATCGCGTCACGCGGCTTGGCGACGATCGCAAATTCATAAGCCGGCGGCGTCTGCCGCCTTATCTCGTCATCATAGTTACCGAAGCACGCGATCTCATCAAGCTACGAACGACCAACCGTCCCTTGACGGCGTCGATCCCGTCTTCGTGCCTCGGCAACCGCCTTGGCAGGTCCGACGCGCAGCAGGACCATCGCCGCTGCCGCAAGCTCGAGCGACATGCAGACCCAAATTGCAGGGGCGTAACTGCCTGTTGCGTCCCGCAGCCCTCCCAGCAGGCTCGGCCCCACGGCATTCGTCACTTGGATGACGGCAAGGACGAGCGCGGACAGCATGCCGAACACTGCGGCCGGATATTCGCGTTGCACGATGAGCGCCGGCAAAACGATCATGTTTCCGACACCGAACCCGAACACCGCACAAGCAAGGTAGACGGCGAGCAGGGTGCTCGATTGCAGCATCACGAAAAGCGCACCGGCTTGCGCAGCAAGCAGAAGCGCGGCCAGGCGGCGCTGGTCCAGCCGGTCGACGAACAGCCCGAGTCCGAGCCGCCCGCTAACCGCCATCGCGGCAGTGACAAGCACAGCCGTTCCGGCGCCCTCGCGGCCCAGCGATGGGAAAAGAAAGGCCACCTGGTGCACGATGAAGCCCACCTGCACCGCGATACCCAATGCCAACGGCGCGGCGATGGTCCAGAAATGAGCGGTTGCCAGAACGCGACGCCGCGTGATCGGTCGAGGGTTAGGGGCGGTCGTGACATCCTCACCGCTCCCCGCGACGGCGGTACGCGCTCCTCGAGCCGGGCGGTCGATCCAGATGAGGATCGTCGCCAGCAAAATCGGAACAGTTACGGCGGCGGCGACCCGTAATGTGCCCGCAAACGAAAACCGTCCGTTCAGCCACACAAGCAGCGGCGCAATGACCACGCCGCCGACGCCCCCGCCGGTCAGCGCGAGCGACAAGGCGAGCCCGCGCTTCTCGATGAACCACAGGCCCAGGATGTTGGCGACCGCCGCGTTCGTGAGCGCCGCAAACGCGGGCGCCATGGCGAGATAGGCGACGAACACATCGACGGAGGACCTGATGTGCGAGACCAGGACAAGTGACAGGGCCAACATCCCTGCGCCCGCCGTCGCGACCAGTCGCGGACCGAACCTCGCGATGGCGTCGTTGACGAACATGATGAGGACCGCCGACAGAAGATAGTAGGCGGTCGTTGCGGCCGAGACGATGCTTGTCGCGAGCGGGGGTGAGTTGCCGCGCTCGCCCATCGTAAGCTCTGCGAGATAGACGCTGTGCCCGTAAAAGCCGAAGCCGAAGCCGAAGAAGGTCATGGTGAAGCAGGCGAAGACGACGCGCCAGCCGGGATAGCGAAGAGAACTCTCATCCATGGCCGGTCACCGCCGCGGCGCTGGTCCCTGGCCGGCCGACGAAGTTTCGACGCGGAGAGACGCGCGCGGCATCAACGTTGAAAGATCAGGCATGTGGTCGTTCCGTGGGCGAGCAGCCGCCCCTCGCCGTCGGTGACCCGGCCCTCGGCGGTGCCGATACGGCGACCGCGGTTCAAGACCACGCCCTCCGCCTTGATCGGGCCGGTGTCGGGGGTGATCGGCCGTACGAGCGAAATCTTGAACTCGAGAGTCGTCTGCCCGAGGCCGCTTTCCAGCGTCGACATGATGGCCAGGCCCATGCAGCTGTCGAGCAGGGTGGCGGTGAAGCCGCCGTGCACCGTGCCGGCCGGATTGAGGTGGGCGCCGCTCGGTTCCGCGGTAACGACGACGCGCCCGCTGACCGCCTCGCTCACGTCATAACCCAGGGTCTGGGCGATCGTATTGAGGGGCAACGTCCCATCAGCAAGCCCTTGTACAAACATTAGGCCGCTCATTTCCTTCTGCCGGTCGGCGCTGACGGTCCCGTAGGTTTTGCTGGCAATACCGCTCGGCATCTGCTTCGTCCGTCGTGATCGGCTACGCGCTGTTTGATCGGTTTTTCGCGCGGAAGGCCGAGGGTGGCCGGCCGTAGACGCGCGCGAAGGCGGCGTTCATTCGTCGCGAACTTGAAAACCCTGCATGCCGCGCGAGAGGAGCGATCGGCAGGTTCGTGGCGTGCAGCAGGCGCTTGGCCTGCTGCACGCGCAGCGAGAGCGCGACTTGCCGCGGCGATGCGCCAAGATGCCGAGCAAACAGGCGGGACAGGTGACGCGCTCCAACCCCGAGGCGTTCGGCCAGCGCATCGATGCCATCCCTGTCGAGAGCGCCGGCTTCGATGAGGGCCAGCGCCCGCTCCACTGTCGTCTTGGTGCCCTTCCACGCCGGGCAGAAGGGAGCTGTTTCAGGGCGGCAGCGAAGGCAGGGGCGATAGCCGGCGCGTTCGGCAGCAGCTGCGCTCGGATAAAAGCGCACATTTCGCGCAAGCGGCGTGCGCGCCGGACACACGGGGCGGCAGTAGATCCCTGTGGTTTCGACCGCCACGAACACCCTCCCATCGAGGGTGGGGTCGCGGCGTCGAAGGGCGTCATATTGAGCGGCGAAGTCGAGCACGCAGCAGCTATACGTCGATCGCCGCAGCGGTGCGACTCGCATTCCGATGGTCAGGTCCGAAAACGACCGGTGGGCTCGTCCTGATCGCCGACCAGCACCGGCCCGGCGAGGTTGCAGCTCGATTGCAGCATCACGAAAGGCACACCGGCTTGCGCAGCAAGCAGAAACGCGGCCAGGCGGCGTTGGTCCAGCCGGTCGACGAAGAGCCCGAGTCCGAGCCGCCCGATAACCGCCATCGCGGCAGTGACAAGCACAGCCGCTCCCGCGCCCCAGCGTTTTGCCGCGCTTGCAACACCGGGCAGGCTCATCGCGCCGCCTGCGCCGCGGTGAGGCGCACGTCGAGGGTGCGCCGCAGGCCGTCGCCGAGCAGGTTGAAGCCGAGCACGGTGATGAAGATCGCCAGGATCGGAAAGACCAGGTTCCACGGCGAGTCGTAGATGTACTGGCGCGCGTCGGCGATCATCTGGCCCCAGGCCGCCTGGTTGGCGCCCACGCTCATGCCGACGAACGACAGGATGGCCTCGACCACGACCGCAATTCCCATTTCGAGGCTCGTGAGCGTGATGATCAGCGGCAGGGTCGCGGGCAGGATTTCCCGCGTCACCGTCTGCCAGTGCGAGAAGCCGACGAGCCGCGCCGCCGCCACGTAGTCGCGCCGCGCCACCACCATCACCTCGGCGCGCAGCACGCGACAAAAGCGCGTCCAGTCCACCAGGATGATGGCGAGGATCACGTTGTTGAGGCCGACGCCGAGCCCGACCATGAGGATCAGCGAGAGGATGACCGGCGGGAACGACATCCACACGTCGACCGCGCGGCCGATCAGCCAGTCGACCGCGCCGCCGGCATAGCCGGCGAGGTGCGCGAGAAGCCCGCCGAGCAGCATGGCGCCGAGCGACGCGAGCACGGCGACCGCCATGGCGACCCGCGCGCTGTAGATGAGGCGCGAGAGCACGCAACGCCCGAGGCTGTCGGTGCCGAACGGGAAGGCCGGATCGCCGCCGTCGATCCAGGCCGGCGGGAGCAGGATCGACACGAGATGCTGCTCCTGCGGATCGTTGGGCGCGAGCAGCGGCGCGAGCAACGCGCACAGCGCGACGAACGCGACGATGACGAGACCGGCGACGACCCGGCCCGAGCGCAGCCAACTGGGCAGCGCGGCCATGCTCACGCCGGCCTCAGCCGCGGATCGAGCACGAGATAGAGGCTGTCGACGGCGGTGTTGATGACGAGCACGACGATGCAATAGGTGAGGCCGACCGCCTGGATGATCGGCAGGTCGGCGTTGCGCACCGCGTCGACCATGAGGTTGCCGAGGCCCGGATACGAATAGATCACCTCGACCAGCAAGGTGCCGCCGAACAGGAAGCCGAACTGCACGCCCATCAGGCTGAGCGTCGGCAGGATGGCGTTCTTGAGCGCGTGGCGCACGAGGATGCGGCCCTCGGGCACGCCGCGCAGGCGCGCCTGCTCGATATATTCCTCCTGATAGACGTCGAGCAGGCTCGAGCGCAGAACGCGCATGATGGTGGGCGAGAACGCGAGCCCGAGCGCGAGCGACGGCAGCACCATGTGCTGCAACGCGCTCCAGAACATGTCCGGCCGGCCTTCGATCAGCGTGTCGGGCAGCAGGAAGCCGGTGTGCACCGGCCGCTCGAAGCTCGCGCCGAGGCGGCCGGTGAAGGGGAGGAGCGGAACGGCGACGCCGAGCAGCAGAATGAAGAAGAGCCCCCACAGGAATTCGGGGATCGACAGCAGCACGATCGAGCCGAGGTCGGCGGCCGGCTCCTTCGCGGTCCCGCGCACGTGGAAGAGGAAGAGCCCGCCGGCGAGGCCCAGCGCCGCGGCGATGACCATCGCCAACAGGGCAAGCTCGATGGTGGCCGGCAGCGTCTCGGCGACAAGGCCGGCGACGGCGCGGCGAAAATGGATCGAGGTGCCGAAGTCGCCGGCGGCGACGTTGCCGAGCCAGATCAGATATTGCTGCGGCAGCGGACGGTCGAGGCCCATCTCGCGGCGCTTGGCCTCGACCTCGGCGATGGTCGCGGTCGGCGGCAGCGACATCGCGGCGGGATCGACCGGAAGCAGGCGCAGCACCGAAAACAGCAGCGCCGAGACGATCGCCAGGATGGGAAGCGCGACAATGACGCGCCGGCCGAGCAGGCGAAGGACGGTGAGGCTCATCCGTGCTGTTCACCTCTCCCCGCTTGCGGGGAGAGGTCGCCGCGCGTTCT
>DASPZC010000182.1:0-5184 GCA_035636455.1 Xanthobacteraceae bacterium | reverse complement strand
CTTGGTCACCGACTGGGTGCCCGACCAGGTGAAACCGTCGCGGCCGACGCCGATGCCGTAGCGCATGGCTTGGCCGTTGCCGAGTACGAGATAAAGATAGGTGTTGGGCGTATCGATGATGATCGTGCCGGCCGGCTCCCGGCTCGGATGGTCGACGGCCTGGCGGCGCAGATGCGCCGGCAGTTCTTTGACCTCGCCCACCTCGGGCCGCACGTCGGGCGGCAGCGATGCGAGATTCTGCGGCTGGCCGGGAGCGAGGTTCTGCTGCTGGCCGGGGCTGATCTCGGCCGGCGGCCGGATGACGACCGGCGCGCCGTAGCCGGGCTGCGCCGGCGGCTGGCCGGGGCCCGCGCGCTCGATCGGACGTTGATAGGGGTCGAACCCCGGCGGCGGCAAAGCTTCCCGCTCGATCGCGCCCGGCGTTGCGCGGGCGCCGGGCGGATACGGCGGCGGACCGTACGGCGGCGGCCCGTACGCCGGGTAGGCGTCGGGCGGCAGGCCCGCGTTCGGCATCGGCCGGCCGGCCGGCCGCTCATAATCGCTCGGCAGGCTGCCGAGCGGCGGGTCGTCCTCGTCGATATCCGCCGGCGGAACCAGTCGATAGGGCGCCGGATAATACGGACGCGAGGAGGGCGGGTAGGACGAGGGCGGATACGAGGAGGGCGGATAATATTGCGCCCCGGCGAGGCCGGCGGAACCAAGAGAGCCGGCCAACAGGCCAAGGGCGGCAGCCGCAGCGCGCAGGATCATTGCTTTGGTACCGGTTGGACAGACGGCGTTTTGAGCGAGGAATCGTGCAGGAACAAGGCACATTGACGACAACATCGGGGACGAATGGTTGACGAATGGTGAACGCGCCGCGCGAAGCGGCCGCTTGCGCGGCCCGGCAGCCGGGCAAGTCATTGCGCTGGCGGGCCAAATCCCCTGCCACGCGCCGATGTGCCCTGGCGCACAAACTGGAGAAAATCCGCGGAACCGGCCCCGCCTTCCGGCGTTACCATGGTACCTGAGGGACCTGCCATGACCATCACCTTCGCCCACCTGCAGCCGCTCGTCGCCCTGATCGCCGGCATCCTCATCCTGCTCATGCCGCGCCTGCTCAACTTCATCGTGGCGATCTATCTGATCATCGTCGGCGTGACCGGCCTGTGGCCGCGCCTGCTGCACTGACGCCGTCGACGGCTCGATCTGCCCGCGACGCCTTGCCGTGACCCGTCCGTGACCGGGAGTTCTTGCCGATGTCTGCCCTCATCAGCGTGCTGATCACCTTCCTGGTGGTCATTCTCGTGCTCTATCTGGTGAACCTGCTGCCGATCGACGGGCGGGCCAAGCAGATCATCCGCGTCATCGTCATCATCATCGGCGTGCTGTCGCTGCTGCGCTCGCTCACCGCGTTTCCGTTCTGACGACGAGACGCGGCGCGGATCCCTCCTGCGGATGCCGGCGCCGCGCGCGCAAAATCGCCGCGTTCAGCTCGCCGCCATACAGGAAGATCGTAGCCGAGAAATAAAGGAAGACGAGCGCGATCATCGCCGAGGCGAGGCCCGCATAGGTCGACACGTAGCGGTTGGCGTATTGCGCGAGGTAGAGGCCGAACGCCGCGCCGGCCGCCAGCCACAGCACGATCGTCACCGCCACGCCGGGCAGGATCTCGCCGAGCCGGCGCCGCCCCGCCGGCAGCCAGAGGTGCACCAGCACGAGCGCCACCACCAGAACCCCGGTGGCGAGGGCAAAGCGCGCGAACGTGACGGTCCGCTCGAACGGCTCGAGCCATTCGATATAGGGCATGGCCTTGGCGATGATCAGCGGGCCGAGCACCACGGAAACCGACATCACCAGCAGCGCGATCGCGCTGACCAGCACGTAGAAGATCGACTCCAGGCGCAGCAGCCACCAGCCGCGGGTCTCGTTCACGTCGTAGGCGCGGTTGAGGCCGATGCGCAGGCTCTCGATGCCGCTCGACGCGAAATAGACCGCGAACAGGGCGCCGAACGTCAACGCGCCGCCCTGCACGGTCGTCATGACCTGCTGGACGTCGCTGGCGATCGGGGCGGCGACCTCCTGCGGCCAGAATTCGAGCAGCAGGCGCCCGGCCTCGTCCCCCAGCGACCGCGACCCGATCACCTGGGCCAGCGCGGTGACCACGATCATGAACGGGAACAGCGACATCAGCGTGGAGAGCGCGATGTGACTCGCGATCGCCCATCCGTCGGCGACGAGGAAGCACAGGTAGGCGTCGAGCGGAATGCGCACGAGCGCCGGCGCGCGCGCGAACCACGGCCGCAACGGTCCCAAATAGGCGAAACTCGCGGGCGCCGTTTCCGGGTCGCGCACCGCCGTGCTCCTGCTTCGATCAGGCCGCTGCAACGCTGGCTATGCGTCGGATGTCGCGCCGGTGTCCGGCCCGCGAAGAAACGCGGGGCGCGCGCGAATCGTTCCGGTGCGGGGTTGCGGCGCCGCCTACTGAAACCTTTTGCCGCCCGCGGCGTTGTTCCGGGTCCGATTTTCCCTGTTCGGAGCGACTTTTCCGTGGAGACCTCCATGCCATCCAGGAAGAAGAAGGACGCGCTCGCGACGGTCGAAGATATCCGCGACGACCTGCAGGCCTTGCGCGAGGACATCGCGCATCTCGCCGATCAGGTCGGCGACTCGGTGGCGGAGACCGGCGACACCGCGTTGAACGAGGCCAAGGCGCAGCTGCGCCGGATCAAGGACAACGTCGACGCCATGATCTCCGGCGCCGGCGAAAAGGGCCGCGAAGCGAGCGAAGCGGTGCGCGACGTCACCGACAATTTCGCCGAAGCGGTCGAGGAGTCGCTGCGCTCGCGCCCTTTGACCACGCTCGCCATGGCCGTCGGGATCGGCTTCGTGTTCGGCGCCGTCTGGCGGCGGTAGGACGCACCGGCGTGATTGCCGGGCTGTTCGGCGAGCTGCAGGAGAGGATCGACCGCGCGCTCACCACCGCCGTGCTGGGGGCGGTCGCCGCCGCCGCCGGCGTGGCGGCGTTATTCTTCGTCTGCGTGGCGATCTTCGTGTGGACGCAACAGGCCTACGACACCGTCACCGCCGCGATCGTGCTTGCGGTCCTGTTCGTGGTGATCGCCGCCGTCGCGCTCGCGATTATGCTGGTGGCCCGGCGCCGCGCGGCCGAAGCGGCGCGCCGGCGCGCGCGCGCTCAGCTGTTCGCCAACCCCATGCTGATCGCGACCGGCGTCGAGCTGATCAAGGCGCTGGGCACGCGGCGCGCCGCCTCCCTCGCGCTTGTGGGCGCGCTCGCCGCCGGCATCTGGTTCAGCCGTCCGTCGGCCAGGGACTGACCTCGAGAGGACCGACCCTTGGCCGGCCTGCAGACCTATCAGGCAAAGCGCGATTTCGCCAAGACGCGCGAGCCGCGCGGCAAAGCCGGCAAGCGCGGCGGCAATGCCTTCGTGGTGCAGAAGCACGCCGCCCGCCGCCTGCACTACGACTTCCGCCTCGAACTCGACGGCGTGCTCAAGAGCTGGGCGGTCACCAAGGGGCCGAGCCTGGTGCCGGGCGAGAAGCGGCTCGCGGTCGAGGTCGAGGACCATCCGATCGATTATCAGGACTTCGAGGGAACGATCCCGGAGGGCGAATATGGCGGCGGCGCCGTGCTGGTATGGGACCGCGGCACCTGGACGCCGAAAGGCGATCCGCACAAAGGCCTCGCCAAGGGGCATCTCGATTTCGAGCTCGACGGCGAGAAGCTGCACGGCGCCTGGCACCTGGTGCGCATGCGCCGCAACGGGAAGCGCAACAACTGGCTGCTGATCAAGGGGCGCGACGAGGCGGCGCGGGCGCCCGGGGATCCGGACATTCTCGACGAGCATCCGGAATCCGTCGTCTCCGGGCGGGCGATCGAGGAGGTCGCAAAGGGGAAAGGGCGCGTCTGGTCGAGCAACAAGCGGTCGGACAAACCGGCAGCCGAGAAGACCCGCGAAGCCCCCACCCGGGAAGAGCCGCGCGCCATGCCGAGCGAACCGCTCGATCTCAAAGCAATGAAGGGCGCGCGCAAGGCGCCGCTGCCGGACTTCGTCGAGCCGTGCCTCGCCACCCTCGAGCGCAAGCCGCCCAAGGGCGGCGGCTGGGTGCACGAGATCAAGTTCGACGGCTATCGCCTGCAGGCGCGCATCAATCGTGGCGAGGTGCGGCTGCTGACGCGGCGCGGTCTTGATTGGACGGAAAAATTCGGCAAGGCGATCCCCGCGGCATTCAAGCAATTGCCCGTCCGTCAGGCGCTGATCGACGGCGAGGTGGTGGTCGAGAACGAGGCGGGCGCGTCGGACTTCGCCGCGCTGCAGGCCGCGCTGAGCGAAGGCCGCAGCGAGCGCTTCATCTTCCATGCGTTCGATCTGCTCCATGCGGACGGCTACGACCTGCGAGGCACCGCGCTCGTCGACCGTAAGGCGGCGCTGCAGGCGGCCCTCGCCGGCCTTGACCGCAGCGGCCCGCTGCGCCTGAGCGAGCACTTCGCCACCGAAGGCGACATCGTGCTGGAGAACGCCTGCCGCCTGAGCCTCGAAGGCATCGTGTCGAAGCTGCGCGACGCGCCCTACCGCTCCGGGCGCGGCCACGACTGGATCAAGTCGAAATGCTCGGACCGTCAGGAGTTCGTCATCATCGGCTATGTCCCCTCCTCCACCGGCGCCAAGGCGATCGGCTCGCTCGTGCTCGGGCTTTACGACAACGGCAAGCTCATCCACGTCGGGCGCGTGGGCACCGGCTTTTCCGCCAAGGTCGCGCGCGAGCTGTGGTCGCTGCTGGAAAAGCGCCGCATCGATCGCCAGCCGGTCGAGCAGAAGCTGACGTCGGAAGAAGTACGCGACGTGCGCTGGGCGCGGCCCGAATTGGTCGCCGAGGTGGAGTTCCGCGGCTGGACCGCGGCGCGCCTGCGCCACGCCGCCTTCCGCGGGCTGCGCGAGGACAAGCCGGCGCAGGAGATCGTGCGCGAGGACGCCGCGGCCGGTCTACCGCCCACCTCGGCCGCGCGCCGCATGTCGAGCGTGAAGCTCACCCATCCGGACCGGGTGTACTGGCCGGACGCCGGCGTCACCAAGCAGGGGCTCGCCGAGTATTACTCCGACGTGTGGAAGTGGATGGCCCCGCACGTGGTCGCGCGGCCGCTGGCGCTGGTGCGCTGCCCGGACGGCATCGGCGCCAAATGCT
>DASPZC010000181.1:0-3268 GCA_035636455.1 Xanthobacteraceae bacterium | reverse complement strand
GCCGGCGAACGAATTCGATCAGCGCGCCGATGCGGGGGCTGACGCCGACAAGGATGTCCTGATCGAGAATGAAAAACGGCTGGACGGCGCACATCTCGCCGCCGGCGTCCCGGATCGCGAAATACCGGTACTGGAAGCCCTGCCGGACAGTGTCCTCGACGATCTCGTAATAACGATGGTCCTTGCGCTCGCGCGCGAAGGCGAGTTGCCACGATCGGCAGTGCGCCAGCTCGGCGCGCGAAATCACGCCCACGCTGGCAGCTGCCGCGCGTTCGGTATTCAGGTGCCCGGCTGGAAGCGACATCACTCCCCGAACAACAGTCCGGCGCGCGGCTTATTCGCCGGCTCCCTTCACCTCGCGGATTCGTGACGACGATTCGAACCGTGCGGCCAATTCGAGCCTAGAACAGCGTCCCCTGCTTCTCGTCAGGCTCGGGCTTACGCTTGGCGGCTTCGGCCGACTGCGGACTCCGCGCCCCGGCCGTCACCGGCTCGATCAGGTCCGGCGTGTCGTTGGCGGCGCGGTTCACCGCGGGCGAGACCTCGTGCATGTCGAGCCATTCGTCGCGCGCCGGGGCGATCAGCGCGGCGGCGGTGTCGGCGTCGACCTTGGCGCCGTCGAGCCAGAAATCGAACGCATCGGGCGGCACGATCGCCGGCATGCGGTCGTGGATCGCGGCAAGCGTGCGGTTCGCCCAGGTGGTGACGATCGCGGCGGTCTCCATTTCCTCGCCGTTCGGCCCCATCCAGGTTTCCCACAGGCCGGCGAAGGCCATCGGGCCGCCGGACCTGAGGCGCACGTAATACGGCGTCCTGCGCTCGCCGGCGCGGCGCCACTCGTAGAAGCCGTCGGCCGGGAACAGGCAGCGCCGCCGGCGCATGGCGTTGCGGAAGGCCGGCTTGTCGTTGAGCGCTTCTCCGCGCGCGTTGATCAGCAGTGCGAAACTGCGCGGGTCCTTGACCCAGGACGGAATGAGCCCCCAGCGCACCAGGGCGAACCGGCGCCGGCCCTCGTCGAGGCGCACGATCGGCACCGGCTGCGTCGGCGCGATATTGTAGCGCGGCGGAAAATTCGGCTGCTCGGCGTAGCCGAACAGGCGGCGGATCGCCTCGGGCGCCGAGGTGATGGCGTAACGTCCGCACATGGACCGCCTGCTCCCTTCCTTAAGGCCGCTTTAACCATGGCCGGGAAAACTGCCGCACGAACGGAGCGCGATCATACGCCGCCGATGAGTGACCTTGCCGCCTCCCAACCCGCCGGCGCGCCCGCAAGCCCCGGCATCGAGTACGCGCGCCTCGTCGAGGCGAATATAAATCCGGTCACCGGGCTTGCCACCGACTACCTCAATCACTTCAATGAAGCGATCATGATGCTCGAGCTGGCGTCGCAGATGCCGGGTTGCATCGAGGACCTGCGCGCGTGGCGCCCGATGAGCTACCGCGAGCACTTCGCCGCGTCGAGCTTCAAGGAGCGGGAGCTGGCGATCGCCGCCTACGAGCTGGCCGAGCCCGCCCTGCGCCGGCAGCTCGACGAGCTCGCCGACATGATGAACGACATCCTGGTCGCGACGACGCAGGCCATGCTGGGTGCCGGGGCGCCCGCGCCCTCCCCGCGCGTCGAGGATGCGCTGGCGCGCCTGCGCGTCCTGGTCGTTCGCGCGGGCGCCGTGATCCACGGCCTCGGGGCGGTAGGAACCGCCGAGGCGGACGCCCCCCAGGCCGCGGTCGATGCGCTGTTCGCGCGCTGAGCAGCAGCCGTCGCACGCGCGCCTTGCCGCGCCATGACGCCGCCCGACCCGAGAGCCTATCCGGACCGCCCCTACCTCGCGGTCAGCGCCGCGATCCTGCGCGAGGGCCGCGTGCTGGTGGTGCGGCGCGCCCGCGCCCCCGCGCGCGGCCTGTTCACCCTGCCGGGCGGCGTGGTCGAAACGGGCGAAACCCTGGCGCAGGCCGTGACGCGCGAGGTCGAGGAGGAGACCGCCCTTGCGATCGAGCCGGTGGCGATCGCCGGCCATCGCGAGGCCATCGTGCGCGACGCCGCTGGACGGGTCGAGCGGCACTTCGTCATCCTCGCCTTCGCGTGCCGCTGGCGCGCCGGCGAGCCCGTGCCGAGCGAGGAGGTGGACGAAGCGCGCTGGATCGTGCCGGACGAGCTTGCGGGGCTCGCGACCACGCAAGGCCTCGCCGAGATCATCGCGGCGGCGATGAAGCTGCTAGGCGAGGCCGCTTGATCGCCGGCACCGCCTTGCGCGCGCCCCACCCCTGCCGCATATCTCGCGCGACAGCGGCGGTCCATTCTCATGCTTGTCCGTGGTCTGATCTTCGTGTGGATCGTGCTTGCCAGCGCCGTCCCGTGCGCGGCGCAGGGGGCGCGCGCGCCCTATGAAGGCGATCTGCAGCGGCTCTCCGAGATCATGGGCGCGCTGCATTACCTGCGGGCGCTGTGCGGCGCCAACGAGGGCCAGATCTGGCGCAACGAGATGCAGGCGCTGATCGACGCGGAAGCGCCGGCGGGCGAGCGGCGCGACCGGCTGGTGGCGAGCTTCAACCGCGGCTATCGCGGCTTCCAGCAGACCTACCGCACCTGCACGCCGGCGGCGGACCTGGCGATCCGCCGCTACCTCGAGGAGGGCGCGAAAATCGCCCGCGACATCACCGCCCGCTACGCCAACTGATCGAACCCGCCCCGCACGCAACGACCTTTCGCGCCCGCGTTAACCTTTCCTAAAGGTGTGGCTAGGCGCCGCACGGCGGAGTGCTAACGTGCGAGCCCTGCGGGAAGGGGGCGCCGCGCGCCCGGCGGGTCCATTGCGATGAAGACCATGATGCGTCCGGTTCCTGCCGAGCCGGTGCCGGAGCATGAGCAGAAGCAGGTTGCGCTCGCCTATCTGCGCGAGGCCTGGGCCGAGGCTTGCCTCGACGGGGTCGAGGACGATTGCCTGGCGCAGGCCTGCCTGTTCACTGCGCTTGCCGAGCTGGTGACGACCTACGGCGAGGACGCCGCCGCGGTGTTCGCCGAAGGCTTGCCCGGCCGCATCCGCAACGGCGAATTTTCCCTCGACATGTCGCGCCAGTAGCCGACGCCAGCCTTGCCGGCAGGTGACGGCGGGGCTTCAATGGCGCAGGCATGGATTCGCGCCTGATCCCGTTCGCGCTCGTCCTGACGCTGCTCGGAACCGCCGAGCCCGGCGCCCAGACCCGCGTGCGTACCGAGACGATCAAGCCGCAGGCGCCGCCGGCCGCCGCGGCCCCGGGCGGGCAATTCCAA
>DASPZC010000180.1:0-6014 GCA_035636455.1 Xanthobacteraceae bacterium | reverse complement strand
CCGTCGACGAGCACCCGAACTGGCGCCGCCGCCTCGACCGCCCCGTCGACGAGCTTCTCACGCCGCAGGTGCGCGCCCGGCTCGCGTCCCTCGACCGACTCAGACGGCGATGAGCCCGCGCGCGACATTGCGTCTGCAATTCAACAACGGCTTCACGTTCGACCACGCGGCGCGTCTCGTTCCCTACTTTGCCGCGCTCGGCGTCAGCCATCTCTACGCGTCGCCGATCCTGACCGCGCGAGCGGGCTCGACGCACGGCTATGACGTCGTCGATCCGACGCGCGTCAATCCACGGCTCGGCGGCGAGGACGGCTTGCGCCGGCTGGTCGCTGCCCTGCGTCAGGCCGGTCTCGGTCTCGTCGTCGACATCGTACCCAACCACATGGCGATCGGTCGGGAAAATCCGTGGTGGCTCGACGTGCTCGAGCATGGCCGCGCCAGCCGACACGCCCGCTTCTTCGACATCGACTGGGAGCCGGAGGATGCGGCGCTGCGCGGCAAGGTGCTCCTTCCGGTGCTTGGCCGGCCGTACGGCGAGGCGCTGGACGCGGGCGAGATCGCGCTCGTGCGCGATGAAACCGGCGGCAAACTCTGCGTCCGGTATTTTGAGCACATGTTTCCGCTCGCCGCGCCCGGCGAGATCGAGCTGTCGCCGGCGGATGCGTTCGATCCGGCGCGGCCGCAGGGCCGGCAGCGCCTGCATGATCTGCTGGAGCGGCAACATTATCGCCTGGCGTGGTGGCGCACCGCGGGCGACGAAATCAACTGGCGCCGCTTCTTCGACATCAACGACCTGATCGCGCTGCGCATGGAGGACGACCAGGCGTTCGAAGCGACGCATGCCGTCCTGTTCCGGCTCTATGGGCAAGGCCTGATCGACGGCGTCCGGGTCGATCACGTGGACGGCCTGGCCGACCCGCACGACTACTGCCGCAGGCTCAAGGCGCGATTGGACGCGCTGAACGACTCGCGTCCGGCGGACGCCCCAAGCGAGCGCGCGTATATCGTGGTGGAGAAGATCCTTGCCCGCGACGAGCAGCTTTCGGACGACTGGGGCTGCGACGGCACGACCGGCTACGACTTCATGGATGAGGTCGGCGCGCTGTTGCATGATCCCGATGGCGAGCCGGCATTGACGCGGCTGTGGGCGGCCGTGAGCGGCCGCTCGCCGTCATTTGCCGCCGAAGAGGAAGCGAGCCGCCGCCAGATCATCGAGCGCAGCTTTTCGGCGCAGCTCAACGCGGTCGCGCTGGCGTTTCATCGGCTGGCGCGCGCAAACATCGCGACGCGCGACGTCAGCCGGGCGGCGCTGCGGCGTGCCCTGGTCGAAATCCTCGCGCATTTTCCGGTGTACCGCATCCACGCCACGCCCGAGCGGCGCGCGCAAGCCGACCTGTCGTTCCTGGCTCGCGCGGTCGCGATGGCCCAGACGACCTGCCTTGCGGGCGACCGGACGGTCGTCGGCCTGCTGGGACATTGGCTCGCCGGCGACGCCGCGCACGCGGACGCGCGGCCGCTGCAGACGGTCGCCATGACGCGCTTTCACCAGCTCAGCGCGCCGGTATGCGCCAAGGCGGTCGAGGACACGGCGTTCTATCGCTACGGCCGGCTGCTGTCGCGCAACGACGTCGGTTTCGACGCCAATCGTTTCGCCGACACCCCGGCGGAATTCCACGCCCGGATGGCGGCACGCGCCGGCCGGTTTCCCCATTCCATGCTGGCGACCGCAACCCACGACCACAAACGCGGCGAGGACGTGCGGGCGCGCCTCGCCGCGTTGAGCGAACTCGCCGACGAGTGGTCGGCGGCGCTCGAGCGATGGGTCGCCCGCAGCGACGGCCTGCGATCGATCGTGCAGGGCGTCCCCTGCCCCGCCCCGGGAGACCTCGCGATTCTCTTCCAAACAATGATCGGAGCGTGGCCGCCGAATCTTGCGCTCGGCGATGCGGCGGGCCTGCGCGACCTCGCCGAACGATTGGCGCGCTGGCAGCAGAAGGCGCTGCGCGAGGCGAAGCTCGCCAGCGACTGGATGGCGCCGAACGAAGCCTACGAAGCGGCGGCGCGCGATGTCGTCGTGCGGCTTTTCGCCGGCGAGGACGCCGGCCTGCTGGCGGACATTGCCGGCTTCGCCGAGCGCATCGCGCCTGCCGGCGCGGCCAACGGGCTCACGCAAGTGCTGTTGAAGCTCACCGTGCCCGGCGTGCCCGACATCTATCAAGGCACCGAGTACTGGGATTTGAGCCTGGTCGATCCCGACAACCGGCGGCCGGTCGATTTTGCCGCGCGCGCAAGCTCGCTCGGCGCGAGCCCTATCGCCGAGCTGACCAGGCATTGGCGCGACGGCCGCATCAAGCAGGCGGTGATCGCGCGCGCGCTCGCCGCGCGGCAAGCCGCGCCGCGGCTGTTTGCCGAAGGCACCTACCTTCGGATCGACGTCGACGGCGCGCTGGCAAAGCACGTCATTGCGTTCGCCCGGCAGCTCGACGATTTGATTGCGGTCACCATCGTCTGCCGCTTGCCCACGCGTTTGCTGAGGAGGACAAACGATCTGTCCATTGCGTCTTCGAGCTGGCGAAACGCGCGTCTCAAACTTCCGGCGGAATGGCGCGGGTCGGGGTTCCGCGACGTGATAACCGGCGCGATTTTCGAAAAAGCTCCGAGCGAACTCGCCCGCATATTTGCGCAGCTGCCGGTCGCGTTGCTTGTCGTGAACCGGCGCGAGGCTGCGGACCTCTTCGGCTTTGCTGCAGCGCACTCCGAAGATAAAGCATAAGTCGAAACGCCCCTGGAAAACATTGCAAGCCCATGACACGATCCGCGCCGCGAATCAGGTCTCGCGGCGGCGTGGAATGCAGACACGCAGCAAAGAACGCACGGGAGCCGGGGGGAGCCGGGGGCTTATCCCAAAGCGGAAATCCGAAGGACAGCGGCCACTACCTCACGGTGCGTAGGTAGCGCAAACGTGGCCGAGCCGGAGTGGCGCCCGGCCCGCGAGACCTGATCGCCTTCCATCCATAGACTCTTCGATGCAGTGCAGCATGTCCGCGCATGCCCACCAGACAATGCTGCATTGCCGCACAAATCCGTATCCCTCCGGAGGCTGTGTGATATCGTGCGCCGTGCCGTGAAACGAACGGAATCGGAGGAAGCGGATGCAGATCGGATTCAACCTGCCGGTAACCGGGCCGTTGTCGACGCCGGACGCCATGGCGCGCCTTGCCGCCGAGGGCGAGGCGATCGGCTACGACTATGCCTGCATCAGCGACCACATCATCGAGCCGATCGACATCCACGCGCGCTATCCTTATTCGGACACGGGCGAATTCCCCAAGGCCTCGCGCGGCGAGCGCCACGAGCAGCTCACCGCGATCGCCTATCTCGCCGCCAAGACCTCGCGCCTGCGCTTCCTCACCTCGGTGATGGTGGTGCCGCACCGGCCTGCCGTGTTCACCGCCAAGATCCTCTCGACCATCGACGTGCTGTCGGGCGGCCGGCTGATCGTCGGCATCGGGGCCGGCTGGCTCAAGGAGGAATTCGAGGCGCTCGGCACGCCGCCGTTCGAGCAACGCGGCGCGGTGACCGACGAATACATCGCCGCGTTCCGCGAGCTGTGGACCAAGGACAAGCCGCGATTCGACGGCCGCTACGTCAAGTTCGGCCACGTCACGTTCGCGCCCAAGCCGGTGCAGAAGCCGTGCCCGCCCATCTGGGTCGGCGGCGAAAGCGGCCCGGCGCTGCGGCGCACCGCGCGGCTCGGCGACGCCTGGTATCCGATCGGCACCAATCCGCAGCACCCGGTCAATACGCTTGCGCGTTACCGCGCGGCGATCGAGCGGCTGCGCAAGCTCACCCAGGAGGCCGGGCGCGATCCGAAAAGCGTGGCGCTCACCTATCGGGTGCACCGCCACGGCGCGCAGGCGCCGGCGAAGGCCGACAACGGCGACCGCTTCCTCTTCTCCGGCAGCACCGCGGAGATCATCGAGGACATCCGCACCATGCGCGAGCTGGGCGTCGTCGCCCTCGACTTCGGCTTCGCCGCGCCGACGCCGGACGAGAGCATCGGCGCGATGCGGAAGTTTTATGAGGAGGTTATCGGGAAGAGCAAGTAGAGCCACGTTCGCCGGATGCGGCGCAGCGTGGAGCGTAGCGGAACGGTGCACCGCTGATCCGGCGTCCATCCCCGATAAGGACTGAGCGACTATCTGAAAAGTCTTGTGGACCCCGGGTCTGCAGCGCACCGCTACGCGCTGCGCAGCGCCCGGGGAACGCCGCGAGCGCTACAGCACCGCTTCGGCCACCACGCGCGCGGACTCGGCGGTGGCGCCGGCGAGCAGCAGCGTGCCGACCTGGTTGTCGCGCGCGAGCGCCTTCCAGGCTTCGAGGCGGTCCTTGATGCGGGCGGGCGGGCCGACCAGCGAACACTCGTCGATCAGCGCGTCGGGCACGGCAGCGGCGGCCTCCTGGCGCTTGCCGGAGAGAAACAAATCCTGGATGCGCGCGGCATCGGCGTCGTAGCCCATGCGCTTGACCAGGTCGTGATAGAAATTCTTGGCGCGCGCGCCCATGCCGCCGATGTAGAGCGCGAGTTCCGGCCGGATCGAGTCGCGGCAGGCGGCGACGTCGTCGCCCATGCGGATGCGCACGTAGGGCGCGAGGTCGAAATCGGCGAGGGTCTTCGCCGGGCTGGCCGCCGCCAAGCCCTCGCGCACCGGGCCGACGATCGCCTGCGCCTGCTCGGGCGACATGAGGAACGGCAGTACGCCGTCGGCGACCTCGCCGGCGGTGCGCAAGCCGGCCGGCGCGATCGAGGCCGTGTAGATCTTCAGGTTCGGGTCCGGATGCATGATGGTCTTGAGCGGCTTGCCGAGGCCGGTGGCGCCGGGGCCGGTGTAGGGAATCTGATAGTGCTCGCCCTGGTGCTCGAGCGGCCGCTCGCGTGCCAATATCTGGCGGACGATCGCGACATATTCCTTGGTGCGGGTGAGCGGCTTGCCGTAGGCCACGCCGTGCCAGCCCTCGATGACCTGCGGGCCGGACGGGCCGATGCCGAGGAGAAAGCGTCCGCCGGAGAGCGCCTGCAGACTCATCGCGGTCATCGCCGCGCATGAAGGGGTGCGCGCCTGCATCTGCATGATGCCGGTGCCGCCCTTGATCTTCGTCGTGCGCGCCAACATCCACGACACCGTGGTGACGGCGTCGCCGCCCCACGCTTCGCTCGTCCACGCAGAGTCGTAGCCGAGCCGCTCGGCCTCCAGAATGAAGTCCATGTCGAGGCGCGGCGTGGGCCCGGTGGTGCGCAGCACGATGCCGAGTTTCATGATCGGTAACGGACGTTGGCGGCGCGATCGGCGCTGCGGCGAAGCTCAACCCATTCCGGCCGCGGACGTCGGCTCGATCTCGTACATCACGCGCGTATCGCCGGGCCGCCTCCAGGGATACTTGTCCTTGCCGAGATATTTCTTCGCCAGCGCGTCGATGTGGGCGTCGGCGCCGCTCTCGGTGGCCCGCCGCACGCGACCGCGCACCTGGATGTAGCGGTAGGGCTCGTCGGGGTCCATGATGGCGAGCGCGACCGGCGCGCCTTCCTTCATGTTGCGCGCCTTCACCCGGCCCTTGGCGGTGTTCACGCGGACAACGCCGCCCTGGTAATCGAACCATACCGGCGTCACCTGGGGCGAGCCGTCCGGCATCACGGTCGCGAGGTGGGCGAACGCTTTCTTCCGCTGCAGCAGATCGAGATATTTTTCCGGGATTGCGGCCATGGCGCTGTGCTCCTCACGGGACAAGCTAACTGTGGGCTGACGGATTTACAACGGAAGCCGCCGATCTCGGTTCCGCAGGGTCATCCACGACCGCGGCGTCGTGCTCGTAGAGCCAGGCGATGGCGGCGAGCGACCAGTCGGTCGCGTTCTGCGCCATGTGCGCATCCCGCTGCTGCTGTTCCGCCCCGTCGGGAAGATGGAAGCGCGCCTTGTTGGTCTGCGACATGGATTGCAGCCGCGAGGCGCGCGGCA
>DASPZC010000179.1:0-1802 GCA_035636455.1 Xanthobacteraceae bacterium | reverse complement strand
CGGAACCGAGACGTCGTGCTTGATCGACCCTCCCTCGGGGCGCTGCGTCTCGCTGATGAGGTTGCGCAAGTGCCAGAACGATTGTGCCTGCTCGATGCTGGCCGCGATCGCCGCATCGGCGAGGAGCCCGCGCTCGGCGGCCGTGGCCAGCAGCTCCTCCAGGCTGGCGCGCAAGCCGTCGCGGGCCGCCGACGAGAGCTCGATCAGCACGTACCACGGATGCGGCGCGCCGAGCGGGTCGCGCGTGCCCGCGCCGTGGCGGAGCGCGAACTCGACGGCGATGCGCGGCATCAGCTCGAAGCTCGTCACCGCGCCGCCGGCGCGCTCCTCGGCGAGGTTGAGCAGGGCGAGCGCGGCGCGCGGCGAGGCAACGCCGGCGAACGCCGTCTCGACCGCACGCGGGCGCGGAAACAATTTGAGCACCGCCGCGGTGATGATTCCGAGCGTGCCCTCGGCGCCGACGAACAGCTGCTTGAGGTCGTAGCCGGTGTTGTCCTTCTTGAGCTTGGTGAGGCCGTTCCAGATCCGTCCGTCGGCCAGCACCACTTCGAGGCCGAGCACGAGCTCGCGGGCGTTGCCGTAGGCGAGCACCGCGGTGCCGCCGGCGTTGGTGGCGAGATTGCCGCCGATCGTGCAGCTGCCTTCCGCAGCGAGCGAGAGCGGGAACAGCCGCTCGGCGGCTGCGGCCGCGGCTTGCGCATTGGCGAGCACGACGCCGGCTTCGCAGGTCATGGTGTTCGAGATCGGATCGACCTCGCGGATGCGGTCGAGACGCGTCAGCGAGAGCACGAGCTCGCCTGCGAGCGGGATTTGGCCGCCGACGAGGCCGGTGTTGCCGCCCTGGGGGACGATCGGCGTCCTGGTCTCGTTGGCAAGCCGCAGGATCGCCGCGACCTCGGCGGTCGCGCCCGGCCGCAACACCAGTTGGGTGCGGCCGTGATAGAGCCCGCGCATCTCGACGAGATACGGCGCCTGCGCGGCCGGGTCGGTGACGGCATATTTTTCCCCGACGATCGCGGCGAAGCGAGCCAGGAGTTCGGGATTTGGCGGTGCCGCTCGCTGGATCGACATGACAGGTTTCAGAAGTCAGAGGTCAGAAATTCGTATGTAGCCATCGGCAGCATACTTGATCAAGATCTTGAGGTTGGATCGGTCCGGTTACCCCGTTCTGATTGCTGACCTCTGATCTCTGACTTCTGCTTCCTGGGAGCCGCCGCGCGGGCGAGGCGATCGTTGATCGCCTCGCCGATGTCCGCGCGAGGAACCGGCATCGCGGCGATGGTCGCAACGCCCGCGGCGTCGAGCGCGCGCAGGTGCGAGAAGAGGTTCGCGGCCGCCTCGACGAGATCGCCCGCGGGCGAGAGATTGAGCACCGCCGCGGCGTGCTCGGAGCCGGAAGCGAGCGCCGGGCCGAAGGCAAGCAGCGCCTCGCCCGGCTCGACCGCGCGGGCCTCGAGCCGCAGCCGCGCCTTTGGCGCGTAATGGGAGCCCAGCATCCCGGGTGCTGCCGGCGCGGCTCCCGCATCCGCTTGCGGCGGGTCCGTCAGTTCGAACCCCAGCAGGGCTTCGATCCTGCTCCGGGGCAGCCCGCCCGGGCGCAGCAAAAAAGCCGTCGCGTCGAGGCAGGCGACGACGGTCGATTCGATCCCGACCTGCGTCGCTCCGCCATCGATGAGGAGGTCGATCCGGCCCTCGAGATCCGCGAGCACATGGGCGGCACTGGTCGGCGAGAGGCGGCCGGATCGATTGGCCGAGGGCGCGACCACGGGCCCGGCAAACGCCGCGAGAATCTCGCGGGCGAC